>NZ_DALZDK010000054.1:0-11493 GCF_031978665.1 Niallia sp.
TATTGTTCTTATCAAAAGTGGTTTTCATACGCATGATGAACGCAAATTTGTGTATCGCTCTTATCAAAAGTGGTTTTCATTCACTAGAAGAACACTATTTATTCCATAGGGAAGCATATCATTCAGGCTACAGATAATAGCAACAAACTTTATAAAACGCCTTTTTAAAAGCTAATTAAAAGCCAAACAATCATACGAAATTTTCGCGTAATTGTTTGGCTATAACTTGGGATGGAATACTTATGTCCCAACCATTTTTTACATTTTATTCTTCTTTTTTCATCGCAGCTTTTAATAAGTCACCCAGGCTGTTTCCAAAGCTTTCGTCTTTGCTGTATTTCTGAACTAGCTTTCGTTCTTCTCTTTTATTTATCGTTTTTTTACGATCTGTCGCTTTTTCCACAACATTACAATTTCTGCATTGGAAATAGGTTCCTGCCACACCGTTATGAATTTCCATTTTCTTATGGCATTGTGGACAGCGTTTATTTGATAGCTTAGGATCTTTTCTTTTGCTGAAAGAACAATCCAAACTGGAGCATACAAGGATTTTTCCGTTTTTCGTATTCTTTTCCTTCAAGAAGGAATCACACTCAGGGCATTTGGATCCAGTTAAATTTTGCATTTTATACGATTTATCACTATGCTTAATTTCACTGACAAATCGTTTTGTTTGATCTTTGATTTGCTCCATAAACTGTTTAGCATTTGCTTTTCCTTTGGCAATATCCTCTAATTCCTGTTCCCACTTCGCCGTTAAATCAGGAGTAGTTAAATCATCATTAACGAGATTGATAAGCTGTTTTCCTTTGGAGGTAGAATGTAATTTGCCATTTTGTCTTTCTAACACTTCAGAGGAGAGTAGTCTTTCGATAATTTCTGCGCGTGTAGCTGGTGTTCCAAGTCCAAACTTCTCCATTTTTCCTAGAATATCAGCCTCCGTAAAGCGTGATGGAGCTTCTGTGAATTTTTGTTCCATACTCACCGATTGGACTTTCAATTGTTTTCCTTTTTGAAGCTGAATGCTTTTGGAGGACTCTGCTTTGCGATCATCTAAAGCTTTAAACCCTAAATCTAATACATTCATTTCTTGAGCAATAAATGTTTCTCCACTGATGTTTAATGTAGTAGAAATCGTTTCATACTTGTATTTTGGATAAAATAGCGTCAAAAATCTTTTTACAATTAAATCATAAATTTTAACTTCATCATTATCCAATCGATTTAAAAAGACTGGCTGCTCTGTTGGAATGATCGCATGGTGATCCGAAACTTTATTGTTATTAAATACATTGTTTGCTTCTACTTTTCCTTTGTTGCGTAAGACAGGTTGAACTTCTTCTTTAAATGCTCCGGAAATACTTTCTAATCGGTCGAGCATAGTATCCTTCATATCTGTCGTTAAGTAACGGGAGTCCGTTCTTGGATAGGTGACAAGTTTATGTTGCTCATATAGCTTTTGAAGTACATTTAACGTCTTTTTAGCAGAAAAGCCGAACCGTCTGTTTGCATCTCTTTGGAGCTCGGTTAAATCGTAAGGCAATGGCTGGTGTTCTGTTTTTTCTTTTACGGTAAGGGATTCGACAATTGCTGGATTCCCTTTGCACTTCGTAACAATCGCTTCTGCTTTTTCTTTAGAAAAAAGTCTTCTTTCACGATCTTTTTCAAACTTTGCTTGTAAAGAGTCTACATTTGCCGTGATAGTCCAATATTCTTTCGGAACAAAGGCCAGAATTTCCTTCTCTCTTTCTAAAACCATGGAGAGGGTTGGCGTTTGCACACGTCCAGCTGATAAGGGATCATTGAACTTTGTCGTTAAGGCTCTAGAAACATTTAATCCAATTAACCAATCAGCTTGGGCTCTACACACAGCGGATTCATATAAACGATCAAATTCTTTTCCTGGTTTTAACTGTTTAAATCCATCTTTAATTGCACGGTCCGTTTGAGAGGATATCCATAATCGTTTAGTTGGTTTGGTAAAACGGATTTTGTCTAATATCCATCGTGCTACTAGTTCACCTTCCCGTCCCGCATCGGTCGCGATAATGCATTCCTTTATATCTTTTCTTTTTGCCAGCTGTTCAATTGCCTTATATTGATGGCTTGTTTGTTTCATCACTTTTAATTCCATGGTTTTTGGAATAATTGGCAGATCCTCTAGATTCCAATTTTTAAATTTGGGATCATAGTGCTCGGGCATTTTTAATTCAATTAAGTGACCTAAAGCCCATGTAACAATGTATTTATCTGATTCCAAATAGCTTTTATTTGATTTATTGCAACCGAGCACTCTTGCTATTTCTCTAGCAACACTTGGTTTTTCACATAACACAAGAGATTTCATGTAAACACCTTCCAATAGAAATTTTGGCCGTTTCTTATTTCTTGAATATAAGTAGATTGATTTCTGCTTATCCATTTTAAGATAGGGTCTTTTGAGAATAATACGATACCTTCTAGTATAACATGAGATGAGGATGGTAATGGGAAATAGAGTTTAATGGGGGAAAGGTTTGCGTTTGTTGTTTGGAAAAGATGATTGCCTTCAATAGAGAGTGGAACGTAAAGAAGAGAACCGATTGCTAATGTTTAATTAACTGCATAAAAAGTATTAAAAGATGTGTAAACAGCTTTTTGAAGAAAAAAGAGGAACGGCGTCCTTTCCAATTTTTATAGAACGCCGTATTTTTCTTTGATTTACTCTTCTTCTTCGATGCGGTTTTTAAATGCTTCTTGTGTTACGATAAATTCTTCATCTCCAGGAGCATCCTCTGTATGCGTATGCTTTCTTGAATCTTTTGGAAGCGGTCCTGGATGGTGTTTCTTCTTATGATTAAAATGTTCTCCACGTGCCATTGATAACACTCCTTTCTTCCTTTTCTATTTTTTATAAAAATGGTCTATCCTATACGAAAGAGAAGTGGAAATTATATAATGGAAATAAGCGAATAAAACAGGAGGGTTCATGAAATGGATTTTTCTTTTCTTGCTTCAGAGGATAAAATTAAAAAAGCCTATCAAAATGGGGAATTTAACAATCTTCCAGGGTTCGGCAAGCCACTTCCAAAAGATAGCTTAGCATCTGTACCGGAAGAATTACGGATGGCGTATCGAGTATTAAAAAATGCTGGATATTCTTTAGAAGAAGATAAAATTAGGCAGGAATTATTGTCAATGGAAGATTTAATCCGCTCCTGTGAGACGGAAGAAGAGAAGGCGGATTTACAAAAGAAATATAATGAAAAATTATGGAGATTTAACAAAATGATTAGAGAACGCACAGGAACTAGCCATTCCAAGCATTTTTCTAATTATCAGGAGAAGATAGAGAATCGACTATTTCCTAAGTAAGTGAGATTCGATCATATATGATAAATTTGGATCAAATTTCGGATTGTCGGATCATAAATGGTAAGATTAGCTGATTATTCGATTTTTATCTCCTAATAAGATAGACTTATTAAGAGAAGGTGATGATTATATCACCCTTTTTTTTGAAAAAAGCAGGACTATTGTCATGAATCATGAAGTTAACGAAATTTACATAAAATAAAACTAAAAAAATGAAGAGAATTGTCGAAAAAAAGGGTAAGACTAAGAATCGAAATTTTGGAATAAGATAGGTGGAAAAGATGGATAAAACGTCCTTGATTGGAATTATACTTGCCATTATTGCTGTTGGAGTAGGGATGGTTTTTAAAGGAGTTAGCCCAGTAGTATTATTGAATCCAGCGGCTCTTCTAATTATTATAGTTGGTACAGTTGCGGCAGTGGTTATTGCCTTTCCAGCTTCTGAGATTAAACGAGTTCCGAAGCTATTTGGCATCCTGTTTAAGGAACAAAGAATACAGGATACGAAAGAATTAATCCGTTTGTTTTCAGAATGGGCACAATTAGCTAGAAAAGAAGGTCTCCTTGCTTTAGAAGCAAAAACAGATGAAATCGAAGACCCATTTTTGAAAAATGGCCTATCTTTATCTGTTGATGGACAAAGTGCAGAATATATTAGAGATGTATTAACAGAAGAAATAGAGGCGATGGAAGAGAGACATCGCTCAGGAGCACAAATTTTTTCGCAAGCAGGAACTTATGCCCCTACATTAGGAGTGCTAGGTGCAGTAATTGGACTTATAGCGGCATTGGGAAATATGTCTGATGCTGAAGCGCTTGGACATGCCATTAGTGCTGCGTTTGTTGCTACCTTGATGGGGATTTTCACGGGATATGTTTTATGGCATCCTTTCGCAAATAAACTGAAAAGAAAATCTCAAATGGAAGCAAGTCAAAAATATTTAATGATTGAAGGAGTTCTCTCTATTTTAGAGGGAGAGGCACCTAGAGTAATAGAACAGAAACTAGCATCGTATTTACCAGTTTCAGAAAGAAGACAATTTCTGGAGGAAAACGAAAGTGTTGTGAATATGAATGAGTAAAAAGAAAAAAAAGAAAGTGCATCACGACGAACATATAGATGAAACTTGGCTTGTTCCTTATGCAGATATTCTTACTTTATTGTTGGCTTTGTTTATCGTTTTATATGGAATGAGTTCTGTCGATGCAAAAAAATTCTCGGCCATTGCAGATGCTTTTAATAGAGAATTACAAGGAGGGACGGGTTTCTTTGAATATCCTAGTCCCGTGCCATCGATGGAAAGTGAAAATTCAGATGTGAATCTTGATGAGAAAGAGAAGCAAGAAGAAACGAAGGATCTCGCAGAGGAGGATCTAAAGGAATTACAGAAACAGCAAGATCAAAAGGAATTGGCAGAAATTCAGCAGAAGGTAAATGCCTATATCGATGAGAATAAATTAGGAAACAAGCTCGATACGGAGCTCACTGGTGAAGGATTGCATGTGTCAATTAGAGATAATGTCCTATTCGCTTCAGGAAGTGCAGATGTTCGGGACAAGGATAGAAGCATTGTTTCTGAAATTTCACATCTACTAGTGATGGACCCACCAAGAAGCATTATTATAAGCGGGCATACAGATAATGTTCCAATCAGTAATTCTCGCTATGACTCCAACTGGGAACTGAGTGTAACAAGAGCGTTAAATTTCATGAAATTACTCCTTGAAAATAAAAAACTTGATCCTAAATCATTTAGTGCCAAAGGGTATGGAGAGTTTCAACCGATTGCAAGTAATAAGACAGCAGAAGGAAGAGCAAAAAATAGAAGAGTTGACATTTTAATCGAACCAAGAGTAGCAAAAGAAGACTAATGAATGATAGTCTTCTTTTTTTTTGGGATAAAACAAATTAATAAGGATGCTAGTCAAAAGATTAGGTAGCCCCGTGACTATGTTTCTAAAATAAAAATAGATAAAGTTTTCGAAAAAGTGAATAAAGTCTTGTTGTTCAATAAACATTTGTTTATAATAAAAACAAATGTTTTAATAGGTAAAGATACTATTTTTTATGTTTACCAATTGGTAGTTTCACTTTATTGAGGGGGCGATGGAAGTGAATGATAAAGAGATGTATATACTTCAGTTAATTAAAGATAATCCCTTTGTTACGCAAAATGAATTAGCTGATAAAATGGGCTTGTCCCGCTCAGCCGTAGCAGGATATATTTCTTCTTTAACGAAAGAAGGGAAGCTATTAGGCAGAGCTTATGTATTACCAGAGAAGAAAGAAGTTATTTGTATAGGCGGAGCCAATATTGATCGAAAAATGCAAGCAAAGGAAACGATTCAATATGGCACCTCCAATCCAGCTTCTACAAGCCAGTCACCTGGAGGAGTAGCAAGAAATATTGCGGAGAATTTAGGCAGACTAGGGCTCGACACCTCTTTATTTACGATTGTGGGAGATGACCATGAAGGGGAATGGTTATTAAATAATACAAAACATCATGCAGATATCACTCCTTCCCTGTTGTCTAATCTTTATAGAACTGGTACATATACAGCGCTATTAGATTCAGACGGTGAACTTGCCGTTGCGTTAGCGGATATGTCTATTTATGATAGCATCGACAAAGATACCATTGATAAAAAATGGGGCTATATAGCAACCTCAGAATTAGTCATATTAGATACTAATTTTTCAGGTGATGTATTAGAGCATATTATTGTTAGATGTAGACAAGAAAAAATGGCATTATGTATCACCCCTGTTTCTGCACCGAAAGTAAAGAAATTGCCAGAAAATTTGCATGGAGTAACATGGCTTATTGCAAATAGTGATGAGGCCGAGGTACTTGCTGGAATGAAAATTAAAGAAGAGGGAGATTTCTTTAAGGCAGCCGAAATAATTCTTGCTAAGGGTGTAGAAAAAGTAGTAATTACTCGAGGGGATAAGGGACTTATTTATTTTACTAAACTCGGTGAAGCTGGTGTCATTTTAACTCCTGAAGCAGAAGTGGTTGATGTAACAGGAGCAGGTGATTCCCTTGTTTCAGGCATTATGTATTCTCATATTAAAGGCCTAAACACGGAAAATGCCTGCAAGATTGGAATTGCTTGTTCTATCCTAACACTTCAATCCAAGCAGACAGTAAATCCTTTATTAAATAATAAAAAGCTACAAGAAATATTCGGAAAATACTTTCATTAAAAAGGAGCATAAATATGAAAACGGAATGGCTAGAATTCTCAAGAGAAGTATTAGAAGCAAAGAAAAACAATCAACCAATTGTTGCATTAGAATCAACAATTATCTCACATGGTATGCCCTATCCTCAAAACGTAGAAACAGCTAAAGAAGTAGAAGACATTATTCGCAAGAATGGAGCAGTGCCTGCAACGATTGCCATTATCGAGGGGAAAATAAAGATTGGCTTATCAGAAGATGAAATAGAATTTTTAGCTAAGAGCGACAATATTGAAAAAGCGAGCAGACGTGATTTACCGTACCTAATTGCAGGCAAAAAAAATGGAGCAACGACTGTAGCTGCTACCATGATTTGTGCCGAACTTGCAGAAATTAAAGTGTTTGTAACGGGGGGAATTGGCGGTGTTCACAGGGAAGCTGAACAAACAATGGATATTTCTGCAGACCTACAAGAACTTGCTAAAACAAGTGTAGCGGTTGTTTGTGCTGGTGCGAAGTCAATCTTAGATATTGGCTTAACGTTAGAGTATCTTGAAACATATGGTGTGCCAGTTGTTGGCTATGGGACAAAATCTCTACCAGCCTTCTATACAAGAACGAGTCCATTTGAAGTGAATTTTTCTGTAGAAACTGCTAAAGAAGCAGCAGAGATGATTCAAACAAAATGGGAGTTAGGATTAGATGGTGGGGCTGTGATTGCCAATCCAATTCCAGAAAAAGATGCGCTTGAGGAAAAATATATTACCGATATTATTGAAAAAGCGCTACAAGAAGCGAAAGACAATCATATTACTGGCAAAAAGGTAACACCATTTTTATTAAGCAAAGTAAAAGAGTTAACAGAAGGTACCAGCTTAGTAGCTAATATTGCATTAGTTAAAAACAATGCAGAAGTTGGATCAAGAATAGCAGTCGAGCTAAATAAATAAGTAAGAGGAAGGACTATTCCAAGTATTCTCTTTGGATAGTCTTTTTTGGTATCAAAAAAGGCTTTATCTTTCACAAGATGAAGCCTTTTTCGTGGGATGTCTGTACCTAATCCCAAGGCGTTTTTCTAATCTTCTTGTCTTTTTTTGAACTTAACATATTCAAGAATACCGGCAAATTCCTCTTTTGTAATCCCATCCTCTATGGCTTTTTCTACTAAACTCACCCAGTCTTCGTCTATCCCATCTATGGCAGTATTGTTATTGTCTAGTAGATCTTCTACATTGGTATCAAGGGTGTTTGCGAGTTTTGTTAGAACTTGAAGAGAGGGGTTTTTTTGGATGCCCCTTTCAATGTAGCTTAAGTAGGATTTAGAAACACCGGATCTGTCGGAAAGTTCATTGATAGAATATCCTCTTTTTAATCTTATCTTCTTGACCTTTACACCAACCAGCATAACAAGATTCTCCTCACCACATATAGAAGTACTGTTTCATTATAACGAACAAATCATTCAATAAAAAATAAGGAAAAGCTAGAAAACGAGAGATATTTCGAGAAAAAGAACGGTTTTTGTTCTTTAAAAAGAAAATATGGCTAATTTCGGAATTTTCAAAAATGATAGATTTGCCCTATACTAATGAAAAAGTTCTTTAATAAGAACGAATTTAGTGTTTTATAGAATGAAAAGAGAAATTTTAAGAATCTTGTACTCATGTGCTTTAACTCCATTAATGTTCATTTATCTCAAATACACATCTCAATGAAGCCGAATGAAATAAAGAGGGTGAAATATGTATAAGAAAAACTGTGATAAATGTAATAGACCATCGTATAGTAGCAGTGAACTAGGAAAATGGATTTGTCCAATATGCCAAAATGATTTAACGGAATATCCCTTTTTTGACGCAATGACATTTGAGCAAATTCATATTAATTATTCATTTAAAAAGGTGATAAAAAGCTATACAACAAAATATTATGGTAGAAGTCAAAATAAATCGTAGTACAACATCTAAGATAGAAGTAAATAATGCATTTGTAGGATTATTTCGATAAGGTTCGAGGAATTTAACATTTTTTGTAGAATAAACAAGAAATCTTTTAGTAATTTGTCCTAATTTTATGACAAAATACTGCATCTTTTAAACCTAAAAAAAGATATAATGAGAAAACAGCAAGGACAAGTGAATCATTAATGTTAAGGGCAAACCAATACGAAAGTTTGGGACGCAAAGTCACGGATCTAATGTTTTATACAAGGATGGCCGGACTGCCAAAATACAAATGTATTTTTGGGAGGGAAGAATTAAGTGATTAATAGTCAGCTTTTTACCGAAGAATTGGATTTAGAATGGATTCAATTAATTAACGAAGCCAAAAATATTGGAATGAATTTGCAAGAAGTAAGGGAATTTTTACGAAGAGAGAAGGATTACTTAATTCCGGAAAATCCGAAATAATCATTGTATATAACAAAAAAGGTGAAAATAAAATGGAATCTCTACATTGAATTCCTCGTAATCGAAAAGATAATGTAATCATATTGTTCGAAATTCAATGTAGAAAACCTCTTTTAAAGTTTAGTAACTTTTGTAAATATATAAGTTGAAAAAATAGTTATTTCTTTTGTTCAAGTCTCCATCTATTAAATTCTAAAAATTCCCTAAACTCTTTTTTAGATACACCAGAATCCATTGCTTCTTTTACAATTTTTAACCATTCAGAATCTAAATCATCCTTATTTTGTCGGTCATTTATTAAATGATCAACGGGTATATTGAAAACAGCTGCAATTTTTTCTAAAAATTGAATCGATGGATTGGATTGTAAATTTCTTTCTAAAGAACTTAAATAAGATTTTGCGACTCCTGCTTGTTCTGCTAATTCCGATAAGGACATTCTTTTTTCTAAACGTAGTTGCTTTACACGATCCCCAATCATACGCTCACTCACCTTCACTCATAACGGTATGTATATTTATGATAGCATTTATAGATAAAAAGTTCCATATAAAGAACAATTTGTTCTATCCATTATGTATATAAATCCTTGATGCAGAAAGGATAGTTCAATTAATGTTCGAAATATTGAAATATATCTTATATTATTTACCCTTTCCTTAATAAAATGAAACATTTTTTTATTTGTTTTTCAATCCTTTTTAGACAATTCGTTTGAAAAAGGGTAGAATGGTAACGAATAATTTGAAAATGTTGGTGAATTTCGTGTTGAATAAATATTATATGATATTTGAAGAGCTTGAAGCTGCGATAAGAAATGGGAAGTACCCACCAGAAACTATTTTGCCATCTGAAAATGAATTAGCAGAACAATATAATACATCTAGAGAAACAATCCGTAAGGCTTTAAATATTTTATCTCAAAAAGGATATATCCAAAAACTCAGAGGGAAAGGTTCCCTTGTACTAGATTTGGAAAAGCTGCAATTTCCGATTTCAGGATTGGTCAGCTTTAAAGAATTGGCCAATAAAATGGGACATTCCTCTGTAACTATTATTGAAAGCTTTGCAAATAAACAGCCTTCCTCCCTTTTGCAAAAAGAGATGCAGCTTGGGAAAGATGATTCTATCTGGGAAGTTTTTCGAGTCAGAGAAATTAATCAGGAACGCATCATTTTAGATAAGGATTATATTGTTGAAAAATACGTGCCTGGTTTAACAGAAGAAATATGCCGAAATTCCATTTTTGATTATATCGAGAAGGAATTAAATCTAAAAATTAGTTTTGCTAAAAAGGAATTTACGGTGGAGGAGCCGACAGAAGAAGACTATAGTTTGCTCGATTTAGAAGGATTTCATTCCATTGTTGTCGTAAAAAACTATATCTATTTTGAAAATGCCACTTTATTCCAATTTACAGAATCTCGACATCGACCAGATAAGTTCCGATTTGTTGATTTTGCAAGAAGAAATGAAGCTTAAAAATAACATTAGCATGTTTTATTTTCTTTCTATGGGGAAGGTTACTTATAGAAAATAGGAAAAGGAGATGCTATATATGAGTAAGAAAATTGCCACTCTAATTACTGATATGTTTGAGGATTCTGAGTACACAGAACCAGCTAAAGCTTACAAGGAAGCTGGGCATGAGGTAGTAACAATTGAACTGGAAGCTGGTAAAACAGTGGAAGGAAAACAAAAAGAAGCAACGGTGAAGATAGATAAGGGAATTGCTGATGTCCATCCTGATGAATTTGATGCCTTATTTATTCCAGGTGGATTTTCTCCTGATCAGCTACGTGCAGATGACCAAGTAGTTGCTTTTACAAAAGCCTTTATGGATGCGAAGAAACCAGTTTTTGCTATCTGTCATGGACCTCAACTGTTGATTACAGCGAAAGCGCTAGAGGGCAGAAATGCTACTGGTTATAAATCGATAAAAGTGGACATGGAGTATGCTGGTGCCACTTTCAAGGATGAAGAAGTAGTAGTATGTGGTGACCAATTAGTGACAAGCAGAACGCCAGAGGACTTACCGGCATTCACTCGAGAATCATTAAAGCTATTAAATAAATAAGAAAAGTAAATCGGAAGAAGAGTCTGTACGTACACCGATTCATGAGAAGAAGAATATAATCTTTTTATCATGAATATGGAGTTAGGTATAGGCTCTTTTTTGTGTTAATCTAAAAGGGAGAAAAAAGGTTTGCTGTTTAAATAATCAACAAGCTGAATCACTTCACTTTCCGTAAGGGATTTGTGTATTTAGTTTACTCAGATAAAATCGAAAAGGTTTTTTCATGCTCTTTAAATGAATGTAAGATATAGATAGAAAGAAGGATTGTAAATGATTGTATTAAAATCAAAAAGAGAAATGGAGCAAATGAAGAAGGCTGGTGAGATTCTGGTTGGCTGTCATAAAATGATTGCCAAGATGATAAGACCAGGGATTAGCACTTTGGAAATTGATCAGAAAGTAGAAGCATATTTAGCAGAAAAAGGGGCGACGCCAGAGCAAAAAGGGTATCGTGATTATCCTTA
>NZ_DALZDK010000054.1:11503-22349 GCF_031978665.1 Niallia sp.
GCGACATGTGCAAGTATTAATGATGAAATTTGTCACGGTTTTCCAAGGAAAGACCCATTGAAAAAAGGGGATATTGTAACAATCGATATGGTTGTTAATTATAATGGTGCATTGGCTGATTCTGCATGGACATATGCGGTGGGAGAAGTATCACCAGAGTTACAGAAACTAATGGAAGTGACAAAAAAAGCATTGTATGTGGGAATTGAACAAGCTAAGCCTGGAAATCGAATTGGGGATATTGGATTTGCTATTCAACAATATGTAGAGGAACAAGGATTCTCTGTTGTTCGAGACTTTATCGGCCACGGCATTGGAAAAGCAATTCATGAAAAACCAGAAGTCCCTCATTTCGGATTAGCTGGCAAAGGACCGCGGATAAAAGAAGGCATGGTATTTACGATTGAACCAATGGTCAATGTCGGCGATTATAAAATGAAAATGGATAACAATGGATGGACTGCAAGAACAATAGACGGTAAGCACTCCGCACAATATGAACATACAATTGCAATCACGAAAGAAGGTACCATTATACTTACAGAT
Organism: Niallia sp.; assembly: GCF_031978665.1. Taxonomy (NCBI): domain Bacteria; kingdom Bacillati; phylum Bacillota; class Bacilli; order Caryophanales; family Bacillaceae; genus Niallia; species Niallia sp. The sequence goes on from NZ_DALZDK010000054.1 coordinate 12,050, forward strand.
CAAGATGCTTGATCTGTAGTTTGTACATAAAGAAAATATTAGGCGGGAAGAAAGAAGTTTTTTAAGGTTGATGTCATACTCAATTACTTAAGGATAGAGCATTTGAAAGAAAGCCAATTTAACTCTTGCATTTTAACAACTGGCTAACAGATAGGATCATTGAATTTCGTGAAGGTAAGACTCAGTTCAACTACTATCAGAGTAAATGGAAAAAATCCTACTGATAATAGTTGAACTTTGCTTCTCTTATTGCTTACGTAAGCTTCCTAATTCTTCGGCAATAGCCTGCATTTCATTTGGACTAAAGGAATCTCTCTTCATTACATGCTCATAAATTTCTTTAATGTCATCATAAAGATTTTCGTCGAAATGAGTGGATTTAATGGCACCTATGTTTAATACTTTTAACTTCTCTTTTATTTTTTCAATCATGAAATTTACGTTTTCGGCGGTTTTATTTTCTAAATTCATACCTTTCCCCTTTCTTGGACAATAAAGTTGTTCTATTCATCTTTTCATGCAAACATAGAAATGTCAATATAGACTGTGATTCGCAAAAATAAGATATTTAAAATCAAATAAAAAGGAAATAAAGTATGTAAATAAAAAAATGGAGGAAAATAAAAATGAAAGTACGTGTTTTATTTATTTGCTTAGGAAATATTTGCCGTTCCCCTATGGCTGAGGCGGTATTCCGTGACTTAGTCGAAAAAGAAGGATTGCAAGAGAAGATTGTTTGCGATTCAGCTGGAACAGGTGGATGGCATACTGGGAATCCGCCACATCATGGAACAAGAGCTATCCTAAGGGTAAATAAGATTAAGGATACGGGGATTTATGCTCGCCAGCTGGTGGATAAGGACTTAGAAGAATATGATTATCTCATTGCAATGGATAACAGTAATATTGGAAATATTAGAAAGCTAAATGAAATGCTAGATGACACAAAGGTACGCCTTTTAATGGATTACACGGACCATTCAACGGGAAAAGAAGTACCAGATCCATATTATACAGGTAATTTTGATGAGGTTTTTGCATTAGTGAAGGATGGATGTGAAGGATTGTTAAGGGAGATAAAAAAGAAGTATGCTTTATAAGCAAACCTATCCCATCCTTCAATAGTCAATAAAAGAAGGGCGGCAGGAAGATGAAAATGAGTATCTCAAAAGGTCTTTTTATCGGAAGTCTTATTGGAACGGCGATCAGTTTGCTGGACAAGCAAACAAGGCAAAATGCAGTTACTAATATACAGCATGCAAAAGATACTGTAACAGACTTTGATCAAATGTCATCTAGTCTTAATAGGACTGCAGAAAAAATAAAAAAATCAGCGCTGAAAATTTCTGATGATGCTGCGTTTGTAAAGAAACAATTGGAAGAATTAAAAGGGATAACACCGGTGGTAGCAACCATTATCCACGATACGAAGGAAGCCTTTTTCAATGGTGACACTAAAAATCAGGAAAGAAAGCTTGTTTCTAGCATACACTATTTACCTGAGACAGAATCAAGTATAAGATGAATTTTCAATTGATACTGTGTAACGTAAACAAGCAGTTTTTATGAACTATATCTAGTTAATGGCCTAAATGATATAGATTTCTCTATCCGAAATATCATTTAGGCTACATTTGCTTGCGGCAAAAGAAATGCTTTTTCCCGATAATTAAATGCTCTTTATCAGAGGATATGTTTTTAATTGTACTTTAAAGGGCAATAGACATACATAAAAGAACTGTTAGGACGGTGATTTTGTATGGGAGAGGTCATTCAATTTATAAAGGTTCTCATCAAGAAAATCCAGCAAGATAGTGTATTTGATCTCGCTGCACAATTATCCTATTATTTCCTTTTGTCTATTTTTCCATTACTCATTTTCGTTATGACGCTCCTTCCTTATCTTCCTATTACAAAAGAAGATTTATTAGGAGTGGTCGATGGATTTGCACCTGGAGACATTATGGATACTATTGAAACAAATATTGATCAAGTGTTAAGCAGAAATGTTAGTCTTTTATCATTCGGGATTATCGCAACAATATGGTCTGCTTCAAATGGTCTAAATGCGATCATGAAGGCGCTAAATAAAGCCTATGATGTGGAAGAAACTAGATCTTTTCTTGTTGCAAGAGGAATGTCTATTTTGCTGACGCTTGGAATGATTGCAGTCGTAGTAGTAGCATTACTGTTACCAGTGTTTGGAGAACAGATAGGCATGTTTTTATTTTCCCAATTTGATTTAACAGAGGAATTCTTATCTATGTGGAACACATTAAGATTTCTTGCTTCGCCCATTATTTTATTTATTGTATTTCTTGCCCTTTATTGGGTTGCCCCTAATAAGAAACTTAAGTGTATTTCCGCAATTCCAGGAGCAATTTTTGCAGCGATTGGCTGGGTACTTGCCTCCTTGGCTTTTTCCTATTATGTTGGGAACTTTAGTAATTATTCGGCTACCTATGGAAGCATCGGAACGATTATTGTGCTAATGATTTGGTTTTATATAACAGGAATCATTATTATACTGGGTGGGGAAATTAATGCTTATTTCACGGAAAGAAAGAAAGAGCCTTGTTAATAAATCCGTAATTTACCTCCATAAAAGAAGACAAAAAGTACAAACTATTAGAGGGGAAAACAATTAATAAGGAGGAATTAGGATGACTAAGCATACAAAAAAAGATGGTGGCACAAAACAAAAAGGTAAAAGCAAGCCAAAGCATAAAACATCAGGATCTGCTAACGGGCAAAACGGCTATCACTAAGCTTTAAGCGAATAAATGAATGCTCCCATTATAGCTAGCTCTATGATGGGAGTTTTTTTGTTTGCTGAAAACTTACTATTCGTTCTTACGAATAGTAAATCCGTAGTGTGGCATATCCACGCCATAACTGTGGCGAATTTCTCTTCCACTTATTGTCATTCCATTACGAATGGCCACATTCATGGAGGAAATGTTAGTATCACGTATGATGGAATAGACTTCATCGGCTTTCAGCTTTTCAAATGCATAATTTTTGGCTTCTCTTGCTGCTTCAATGGCATAACCTTGATGCCATGCGTCCTTTCGGAGTAAATAGCCTATTTCTAGTACAGACTTTCCAGCAAAATTCTGATAGGTTAGGCCACATTGACCAATCATCTCATCCGTTTCTTTTAATACCAATCCCCATAAACCATGACCAAAATCCTTGTATCGTTCTAATTGACGATTTAACCAATTAAGTGTCTCTTCATCACTAAAGGGATGTTCATAGGCATACATAACATGAGGATCTTGAAGGATTTGAGCTAATGCGCCTAAATCAGAAATTGTCATTTCTCGTGCATATAATCTTTCTGTTTCAAAAATCATCATTAACCACTGCCTTTCGTAAAACATTTAAACACTACTGGTTCCAATTTCACTTTATCATAGGGAGAAAGATAAGCGCAAAAACTCAAATCTACTTTAAGATTTGAGTTTTAGAATGGAATTGTTTCAGTTTTTAAGCAAACGTAAGCTATTTAAGATAACCAAGATTGTACTTCCCTCATGTCCGATAACGCCAAAAGGAAGAGCAACGATTTGTAAGAAGTTAGAAACAATAAGAAGCATAATAACAGAAATAGAAAAAATGATATTTTGTTTAATAATCCGATTCATTCGTTTTGATAAATGAATCGCCTCTGCGATGCGAGGTAAATCATTTTTCATTAATACGACATCTGCGGTCTCTAAGGCAACATCTGTCCCTTCTCCCATCGCAATTCCTACATTTGCAGTAGCGAGAGCTGGAGCGTCATTAATTCCATCCCCAACCATTGCAACGATTCCGTATTTTTCTTTCATTTCTTTCATCGAAGTGACCTTTTTTTCTGGCAGGCATTCGGCGATATATTCATCGACATGGCTTTCTATGGAAATTGCTTTCGCGGTTTTTTCGCTATCGCCTGTTAGCATAACAGTATAAATGCCGGTTTGTTTTAAGCTCTCAATGGCTTCCTTCGATTCTTCCCGGACAACATCCTTTAATGCAATTAATGCAATTATTTCTGCATTTTTTTGGACAAATACAGCTGTTTTTCCTTCCTCGGATAATTGATCATACACACCTTGATGAAAAGTTTTGGCTTCTTTTTCTCCCACAAAAGCTGCTTTTCCGATTCGCCATTCTGCATTATTCATGATTGCTGTAACGCCCCAACCAGAATTATCCTGCATACTTTCTGGCTGCTTTAACATTTCTTTATATTCCTGCTCGGCATATCGAACAATAGCTTTTGCTAAGGGATGATTTGAATGGCGTTCAATACTAGCCGTTATCTGGATAATCTCTTTTTCGGTAAATTTTTCATCGACAATCACATTCGTAACGACCGGCATTCCCTTTGTTAATGTACCAGTTTTGTCAAAAGCAATGGCTCTTACATGGGCAAGATTTTCTAGATGAACGCCACCTTTAAAAAGAATTCCTGCTCTTGCTCCGTTTGAAATTGCAGATAAGGTAGCTGGCATAATGCTTGCTACTAATGCACAAGGGGATGCTACAACTAAAAAGATCATTGCTCGATAGAATGTTTCATTCCAAGACCAGTCTAGAAGAAAATGGGGAAGAAACATTAATAGGACAACGATAGACAAGACAATTTTGACATATGCTCCTTCAAATTTTTCGATAAAGGCCTGAGAAGGAGATTTCTCACTTTGTGCTGATTGAATTAATGTAATAATTTTTTGGAATAATGTTTCGTCTGAATGCTTTGTGAGTATCACGGTTATGGAGCCACTAATATTTACGGTTCCTGCCAGTACTTCATCATTTATTCCCTTCGCTAGTGGTATCGATTCACCTGTAATAGCTGCTTCATCAATGGAGGTTGTTCCTTTCATTATTTTCCCATCTACGGGGATTCTTTCTCCTGGCTTAATTAAAATCGTGTCTGAGACCGTAAGAGAGGAGACTGCAACAATTTGTTCACGACCATCAGGGAGTATTTTTATTGCTTCTTCAGGTTGTAAATTCATGAGTGCAGATATTTCCTTGTTGCTCTTATTCATTGTATAAGTCTCTAACGCGCCACTTACAGCAAAGATAAATATTAAAATCGCTCCTTCTGCCCAGTATCCGATAAGGCAAGAACCGATTGCTGCAAAAATCATTAGCATTTCGACGTTTAATTCTTTATTTACAATTGTCTCTGTGATGCCTTCCTTTGCTTTGGCATATCCGCCAATCACAAAAGCAAGTAAGTATGAAGCGATAGAAATGGATGAATAATCAAAATGGCGTAAGACCCATCCTATAACAATGAAAATGGCACTTATACCGGCAGCAATAAGCTCGAAATGAGGAGATAGCTTTGCGAATAAAGATGGCTTCACTTCTACATTGGATGGTACAAAGGATTTTAATTCCGTTTCTGTAGACATTTTCGTTTTCCTCCTTTAGATAACTAAGTTTATGGAGTATCTTATTGAGAGAGAGAATCAACTTCAATACCCTTAAAAAACACGAAAGCTGCCACCTAAAAAGGTGACAGCATAAAAAACGAATAGAAATAATTTTTGATATTTAATTTTATATGATTATCCTACCACATATTGTATGTGCTGAACATCATTTTGCCTCTGCTAAACGATGATTTTTTCTTTCTTTTTTTCCAAAGAAAAAAATGATCATACAAACAATAAAGAGGATGGAAGCTATCACTACAAAATAGCTAATATGCTGGAAATATTGAATAAATACGCCTCCCAAATAAGGACCAATTAAACTACCAATACTAAAAGCCATTCCACATAGAAGATTTCCAGTGGGAAGAAGATTGTTTGGAACTAAATCGGTCATATAGCTAATTCCTAAAGAGAAGGTAGAGCCAACCGCCATTCCAGCAAGGAATAGACAAATGATTAAACCAATTAAATAGGCTTCCAGTATACTTGCGAAAGAAAAGCAGACGGTTCCAATCATTAAAATCGTTACAAGCGTCCGTCTTCTGCCGTATTGATCACTAATCATTCCTAAAGGAAGCTGAAAGACAATCGCTCCTATGGAGAAGGCAGTGAGTAAAAAAGAAATTTGGACAACGGTTAAGTCAATTCTTAACCCGTAAACCGGAAAGCTTGAGTTTAAGCTAGACTCCAAGAAACCATAAGCAAGTGGTGGAAGAAAGGCAATCCATGCATATTTCATTGCACTAGAGAAGCGTTTCATTGTATCCATAAATGAATTGGTTTCAATCGTTTGTTCTGGGAAATCATTTTTAATCCATAGAATAAAAACCCAAGCAATAAAGCACATAGTAGATGAAAGAATAAAAGGAAGAGATTCATTTACTTTTACTAATGGTGTTAATAATGGCCCTACTGCGAATCCAATTCCAAAGAAAACACCGTATAGAGAAATGTTTCGTCCACGCTTATCCTTAGGTGATGCCGTAGTTATCCATGTTTGCGTAGCAAAATGGAGGGAGTGATCACCGATGCCGATACATAAACGAAGAAGGAACCAAAACCAAAATGTCTTCCATAGTGGAAAAAGTGCTAAAGATAGGATGACAACTAACCCGCCAAAAATAATTACAGGTTTATACCCATATTTACGCAAAGGATATTCCATAAAAGGAGAAATAAGAAGAATCCCTATATAGAGTCCTACAGCATTTAATCCATTTAAACTAGAAGAAAGGCCGTCATTTTCAAAAATTACTGCTATTAATGGAAGCAGCATTCCTTGACTAAATCCTGAAATACTGACAATGCTAATTAATACTGCGAATTTTTTATTGTTCATATGTATACTCCCCAATGTTTTACCTGATGACAATATTTAGTCTCCCTAAACGATGTTAAATGGGATTGAACAGTATTGCAATAGATTTTTTTTTGGGAATAAATAAGTTAATTCCTAATCGAGAAAAGAAATAATTTTTTAGAAATTGGTTATATTTGGGCGGAGTAGCTGTATAATAAGTTTAGTCTCCGGTTGGATGGGAAATTATATGAAAGTGATAGAAGAAAGGAAGCGAAAAAATGGTTAATAAAATATTCATGATAGCAGCTTTTATAGGGGTGCCATTATCGGTAATTGGTTCTTTGCTCCATTGGTCAAGTATTCTTTTGTTTGTTATTTACTGTCTTACAATCATTGCTTTATCTAGCTTTATGGGGAGAGCGACAGAAAGCTTGGCGATTGTTGCTGGTCCGAGAATTGGTGGATTATTAAATGCTACTTTTGGTAATGCGGTAGAATTAATCATTGCTATTTTTGCATTACGCGAGGGGTTAACGGAAGTAGTATTAGCATCCTTAACTGGTTCTGTACTAGGGAATTTATTGCTTGTAGCAGGTTTGTCCTTCTTTATGGGGGGATTAAAGTATAAGAGACAACAATTTAACGTTTATGATGCTCGTCATAATTCTGGTCTGTTGATATTCGCAGTAATCGTTGCATTTGTTATTCCAGAAGTATTTACCATAGATATGAATGAAGAAAAAACACTTTCATTGAGTATCGGAATAGCTATTATTTTGATTTTATTATATGTAGCAGCATTATTGTTCAAGCTTGTCACTCACCGCGGGGTTTATCATGTCGAAAAGAATGGCGAAAGTGGGCATGGTCATGAGGAGACTCCAGAATGGTCTGTGAAAAAAAGTATTACCATTTTGGCGATTGCAACAATAGCTGTTGCTTATGTATCAGAAAACCTTGTACATACCTTTGAGGTAGTAGCAGAGTCCTTTGGGTGGTCAGAGCTGTTTATCGGAATAATTATTGTTGCTATTGTTGGGAATGCAGCAGAACATGCTTCAGCTGTTGTAATGGCTTATAAGAACAAGATGGATATTGCTGTTGAAATCGCCATTGGATCCACACTGCAAATCGCAATGTTTGTCGCACCATTATTAGTGCTAATTTCTTTATTCTTCCCAAGCGGAATGTCATTAGTTTTTACCCTGCCAGAACTTATTAGCATGGCAACAGCGGTGTTATTAATGGTGAGCATTTCAAATGACGGAGAGACGAACTGGTTTGAGGGAGCAACATTGTTAGCTGCTTATGTGATTATGGGAATTGGATTTTATTTACTCTAAAAAATCAATATACAGAAAATAACAAGGCCTAGCCGCTTTCTTTACAGCGGCTAGGCTTTCTTGCGTGAATCCACCTCTCTACTATTCAAAAATAAGTCTTTTATAAGTATTCGTTGATTTAAATATGTTGTTTAGGGAATCTATCATGTCGCTTCCATCGGATCACCAACCTCTTTTCCTTTTATTGTTTAGATAAAATGCTGATTGATGAATATTCAAAGGTTTTTATTTTCCTCCTTTACTAAAATACAAGCGATCTAAATAGCTACCCTCCTTTTATTTGGTACCCTTATTATACAATAATAATTAATAAATGTAAATATTCTGATTATTTTATTTTGTGATAAATGGACAAGTTTCAAGCTTCTAATGCATATGAATGGAAGTAGCGAAAAAAGCATGGATAGAGAAAGGAGATAAAAGGGGAATGTCACTGTTTTTTCGATGCCTTTTCTATGTTGGTGGGCTATTTATATTAGCATTTGGGGCTACTTTGACAATTAAAGCAAACTTGGGAGCCGGTCCTTGGGATGCGCTTAATGTAGGACTATCTCATTTAGTAGGTCTAACAATAGGTAGCTGGATTGTTATTGTAGGAATCATCCTTATATTCGTTAATGCTTTCCTTTTACGCAAAAAGCCCAATTTATTATCCCTTGCAACGGTCTTTATTCTCGGGTTATTCGTTGATTTCTGGATGGCTCATCTCGTCAATCAGCTCCATTATTTTATGTTTATGAGCCAATTGCTATTACTTATTACTGGATTAGTTATTATTGGTTTAGGCATAGCTCTCTACTTGCAATCAGAATTTCCTTTAAATCCGATCGATCATTTTATGGTTACAATTCAAGAAAGATTCGGTGTTACGCTTATGACGGCCAAGTTAATCGGGGAATTACTTGCTTTAGTTTTTGCTTTTTTAGTAAATGGACCAATTGGACTTGGTACACTAATTATCGCTTTTGGGCTCGGTCCAGCGATTCAATTCTTCCATCCGTACTGCTCAAAATTAACAGGGAAATTTGTTGTGAAGTAGAAGGCAGAAAAAAATTATTTTAATAATGGATAATCTAGGCGAACTCCGAAAAAAATAATCATAGTTATGGATGATTATTTGAAGGGAGTTCAAACTGGTTATGTATAAGAAAATAACGATTGTGCTTTTATCTTTTTTCTTAATGCTTCCAATGTTAACTTATGCGGAAAAAGCAAAAGAGAAAGAAAAAGAAGAGAATTTACCGAAATCCCAAATTGTTACGATACCAAATTCAGTTATGAATATTACAAAAGAAAATACGTATCCGAATCCGACTCAAGATGTACCCAAGCTGCAGCCTAGTGAATTGACGCAGCAGCTTATTGATTCTACCAAGGTGAAGATCGATAATCCAGATTTAATCCGCATGCTGAATGAATCAACAGTAAATAGCACGCCATTCGCCTTAGGATATAAAGCGATTGTGTATTTAGGCCAATGGCCACTTAACTATGAATCGACGGAAACAGCCCCGAATTGGGAATATCAAAAAATAAATACCAATTTTTACGATAACCGCGGAGGCAAATCACCATATCAAATTCATTATGTGCAAGAATCACAGAAAACGGTGAGAGGTGGTTTAACAGCCAAGGTGCCAAATGCAGAGCAAGTAAGGAAAATGATGCTAGTAAAGGCAACACAAAATTCAGGACTATCTCTAGCATTTGAAACGGTAATCGGTACAGGGACAAAGAAAGATCAAGTCTACAATATTCCACCTAAAAGACTTGGGTATTTATATGGATACGCTCCTGCAGTCAATGAAAAGGGGAAAGTGACATATGGAGAAGTTTATATAATGCTTAAAGGAAGCAAAAAATCAATTGTCGTTAAAAATGTAACTTCTCAAGGAATTGGTGCATGGATTCCAGTTCAGGATCATGTTTCCTTTGGATTTTTGGCAAGTGAAAGACCAAAATAACTGTCAATGGGAAAAGGCTGACTGTGGATGTCAGTCTTTTTTTGTGGGAGTTGTGGGGCGGGGAAGTGGAGAAAGTGGTGTTCGTGAGGTGGAGGAATGCGGAAAAAGCAGGGGAAAGAAGGAAAAGTGGTTTTCATAAACCGGATGAACGCCAAAAAGCAGGAGAAAAAAGGAAAAAGTGGTTTTCATAAGGTAGACGAACGCCAAAAAGGCTGGAGGAAGAGGGAAAAGTGGTTTTCATAAGGTGGATGA
>NZ_DALZDK010000055.1:0-20540 GCF_031978665.1 Niallia sp.
GACGTCGCCAGGCACGAATGAAACAAGCATCTCCTTTGTGAGATGCTTGTTTTTTTTGTCTTTCAAATAAATAAGACCAACACTACAAAAAAGAAAAAGCAAGCTAGTCTACTGTTGTATTTATCTAGCTATTTGCTAGGTTCTCTAAAAATTGATAAATCAATTGAGGGCCTTTTTCAGCAGCTACTTGTAAAAAGGATTCAATAAAGGGATAATCTTTATTTGGCATCGTTTTTAATAATTCACTCCACCATTCAATCTCATATCTTGCAATCATGCTTAGATTGTATAAAATTAAATAATGACATAACATTTCGTTTGAAAAAAAAGTTATTTCTTTATCTGTAGAAATAACACGAGATTTCTCCCTACTATCCCATTGGATAAAATGGTTGGCATTAAGAGGTTCTGAAAGTCGAATAATCAGCTCCTTTTTATTTTCCTCTACTTCCTCTATTTGTATTCCGTGATTCCTTTCAAGAAAATTTTTGAAATGATTACCATTCATAAAGTATAAATCTAATATTTGTTTTGGAAGCACTAAAAGTGGGTGATGATAATTTACTTGTAAAAAAGTAGATTTTCCCTCTAACGCTTGAAATAGATTTGATAATTCTGGGATTTGATTTAGTAGGTACCCCATTTTTACTTTTTCCCCTTCTGAATTTTTGCAATGAAACATTTTTTCAGCCATGAAAGTGAAAAGTCCATTTTTTTGAATCTTTACTTCATCTTGAAAAAATAAATATTGTTGCTTTTTCAGTTTTCTTGTTGAAACCCCATGAGCCAGAACAGAAGTGGAGTTTGGATAATTTGGATCCATTGTAAGTAAACACGCTTTTATTAAATGAACAAGTCCATAAAATAAGAGGATGGGCTGTATACTCATAGGCGCACTTATTGCTTGTTGGTAGTATAATTTACCATGTTCTAAAAAGTACATAAAGGGATAGCAATTTTGATAACTTTTAGAGTCTATATCCGTTATATGTAAAATACGATAGCACTTTTTTAGAAAATTTTGGCTGTATTCTGCAGAAAAATAGCAACTAAAAGAGCTCCAGTCTTTATAATAATTGGACATTTTTTAACCTCCTTGAATTTTTTGAAAAATTAAACATATTAAACTAACCTTGACAGTATTTTATCCAATTGATAACCTACTAATAATATTTTTAACAATATGGAGGCGTTAAAATGTGGGAAAGTAAATTTGCTAAAGAAGGATTAACGTTTGATGATGTTCTTTTAATTCCAGCTAAATCGGAAGTTTTGCCTCGAGATGTAAGCTTAAAGGTACAATTGGCGAAAAATCTAAAATTAAATATTCCGCTTATTAGTGCTGGAATGGATACTGTGACAGAAGCAGAAATGGCTATTGCTATTGCAAGACAAGGTGGACTTGGTATTATTCATAAAAATATGTCTATAGAACAACAGGCTGAGCAGGTAGATAAAGTAAAGCGCTCAGAAAGTGGTGTAATCACAGATCCTTTCTTTTTAACTCCTGAACATCAAGTATTTGATGCTGAACACCTAATGGGTAAATATCGTATTTCTGGTGTGCCAATTGTTAATAATAACGATGAGCAAAAACTAGTAGGAATCCTTACTAACCGCGACCTTCGTTTTATTGAAGACTTTTCCATTAAAATTTCGGATGTTATGACGAAAGAAAATTTAGTAACGGCTCCAGTAGGAACTACTTTAGAAGAAGCAGAAAAAATATTACAAAGATATAAAATTGAGAAATTGCCTTTAATCGATGGAGAAGGTGTATTAAAGGGATTAATCACGATAAAAGATATAGAGAAAGTAATTGAATTTCCTCATTCAGCAAAAGACGCACAAGGAAGATTATTAGTAGGTGCAGCTGTTGGGGTAACAAATGATGCGTTAAAAAGAGTAGAAATGCTTGTTAAGTCAAATGTAGATGTCGTTGTAATTGATACAGCTCATGGCCATTCACAAGGGGTACTAGACGGTGTGAGAGACATTAGAAATGCTTACCCTAATTTAACAATTATTGCTGGAAACGTAGCTACTGCTGAAGGAACAAGAGCTCTAATTGAAGCTGGAGCAGATATTGTTAAAGTTGGTATTGGACCAGGTTCTATTTGTACAACACGTGTAGTTGCTGGTGTAGGTGTTCCACAAATTACAGCGGTTTATGATTGTGCTACTGAGGCTAGAAAGCATGGTAAATCAATTATTGCTGATGGGGGAATTAAATACTCTGGAGATATTGTAAAAGCTTTAGCAGCAGGTGGACATGCGGTTATGCTAGGAAGCTTACTTGCAGGTGTATCTGAAAGCCCTGGAGAAACAGAAATCTTCCAAGGTAGAAGATTTAAAGTATATAGAGGAATGGGTTCTGTTGCTGCGATGGAAAAAGGATCTAAAGATCGTTATTTCCAAGAGGATAACAAAAAATTTGTTCCAGAAGGTATTGAAGGTAGACTTCCTTATAAAGGGCCACTTTCAGATACGATCTATCAATTGGTTGGTGGAATCCGCTCTGGTATGGGATACTGCGGAACAAAGGATTTATATGAATTAAGAGAGAACGCTCAATTTGTAAAAATGACAGGTGCAGGCTTAAGAGAAAGCCATCCACATGATGTTCAAATTACAAAAGAAGCACCGAATTACTCACTTTCTTAAGGCGATATGGTAGTAGCCTTTTAAAAAGTTTCCTTAATTTACAATAGACAGTGACCGAGTGCACTGTCTATTTTTTTTATTTTTTTTATGTTAAACTGTACAGGGGAAATAATTAACTAGAAAATAAAGATAGATTAATAGATAAAATAGTTTTGGAGGTTTTAATATTGAAACAAGTAAAAAAGTGGACGGTCTCTTTCATCATCGCCGTACTATTCTTGAGTACACTATCAACAGTTCTACCATATCAAGCAAGTGCTGCTGAAAATGATGCGCTTGGATTAGATGCAGGAGCAGCAATACTAGTAGATGCAAATACTGGAGAAATATTATATGAAAAAAATACTGACGAACTTCTTGGAGTTGCTTCCATGTCAAAAATGATGACAGAATATATTGTTCTGGAATCAATAAAAAATGGAAAAATTTCTTGGGATCAAAAAGTAAAAATTAATAACTATATTCACAGATTATCTGGAGCTCCAGAGTTATCAAATGTAGGGTTAACTGAAGGGGAAGAATATACAGTTAAGGAATTGTATCAAGCGATGGCCATTCATTCAGGGAACGCAGCTACTGTAGCCTTGGCAGAATTAATTGCAGGTACGGAGAAAAACTATATTAGTGTAATGAATCAAAAGGCTGAAGAATTAGGTTTAGGTGATTTTGAATTTGTTAACTCTTCTGGTTTAAATAACAGTGATTTATTAGGAAATATCCCAGCCGGAAGCGAGACAGATGAAAATAAAATGTCAGCTAAAGCTGTTGCAAAATTAGCTTACCGCTTAATCCATGATTATCCAGAAATTTTAGAGACTTCAGGTATGCCAAGCCTGAAGTTCAGAGATGGAAGAGAATATAAAAACTTCAATTGGCTAATTCCTTCTTTGATTTACGGATATGAAGGGGTAGATGGATTAAAAACAGGTTCTACTGATTATGCTAAGTTTAACGTTACTGCTACTGCTCAAAAAGGGGACCAACGTTATATCGTAGTTATTATGAAAAGTGAAACAAAAGATTCTCGTTTTGCAGAGGCAAGAAAAGTATTAGATTATGCATTTGGAAATTTCTCTACTGAAGAGATTCTTCCAGCAAATTATGTAGACGCAAAAAATAAAACGTTAAATGTAACAAAAGGAAAAGAAGATAAAGTAAGTATTGGTACTAAGGATGCGATTAACTTAGTAATCAAAAATAATGAAAAAGAAAAATATGTTGCAAAAATTGTGTTAGATGAGAAAAAATTAAATGATGACGGTGAACTAACAGCTCCAGTTAAAAAAGGAGATAAGGTTGGTTATGTAACGGTACAAACGAAAGACGGAAAAGAAGTACCGTTCTTAACAAATGACGGAAAAGAAAAGGTACAAGTAGACTTAGTAGCAAATGAAACCGTGGAAAAAGCAAATTGGTTTGTTTTAGCTATGCGCGGAATTGGCTCATTCTTTTCTAATGTATGGGACAGTGTCTTTGATACTGTAAAAGGTTGGTTCTAATTCATTTGTTTTTCTCTATCTTACCCTCTTAGAAATAAGATTTTATGAAAAAACAACAAAGGGAAGAATCGGCTAGATAAATCGCATACATTATATAAAATGAAAGAAAAAGAGCTTCTTGTATTGACAGAAGCTCTTTTTTATTGTTTATTTTCTTTAGGGAATAATAACAATTTTCTGCAAAAGGTTACAATATTTTGTATTTAAAAAAAGAGACTTTACAGGGGGCAAACAATGAAAACTGGTACTGATAGAGTAAAACGTGGAATGGCTGAAATGCAAAAAGGCGGAGTAATCATGGATGTTATCAATGCAGAGCAGGCCAAGATTGCAGAGGAAGCAGGAGCAGTAGCAGTAATGGCTCTTGAACGAGTTCCTTCAGATATTCGCGCAGCTGGTGGGGTAGCTAGAATGGCTGATCCTACAATCGTCGAGGAAGTAATGAATGCTGTAACAATCCCTGTAATGGCAAAGGCACGTATTGGTCATATTGTTGAAGCGAAAGTGCTTGAAGCTATGGGTGTTGACTATATTGATGAGAGTGAAGTGTTAACTCCAGCAGATGAAGAGTTTCATTTAAATAAAAATGAATATACCGTTCCATTTGTATGTGGATGTCGTGACCTTGGAGAAGCTGCAAGACGTATTGGTGAAGGTGCTTCTATGCTTCGCACAAAAGGTGAGCCAGGAACAGGAAATATTGTTGAGGCAGTACGTCATATTAGAAAAGTAAATGCACAAGTACGTAAAGTTGTTCATATGAACGAAGATGAATTAATGACTGAAGCTAAAATCTTAGGTGCGCCATATGAGCTTCTTTTAGAGATTAAACGATTAGGTCGTCTACCAGTTGTTAATTTCGCGGCTGGTGGTGTTGCAACACCTGCTGATGCGGCTCTAATGATGCAATTAGGTGCTGATGGTGTATTCGTAGGTTCCGGTATTTTTAAATCGGACAACCCTGCAAAATTTGCTAGAGCTATAGTGGAAGCAACTACGCATTATCAGGATTATAAGTTGATTGCAGAAATTTCCAAAAACCTAGGAACAGCTATGAAAGGAATCGAAATTTCTAGTTTAAGTCCAGAAGCACGTATGCAAGAGCGTGGTTGGTAAGATGAGTACAAAAGACGTAAGAATAGGGGTCCTTGGATTACAAGGAGCTGTAAGAGAACATGTTCGTGCTATCGAAGCAAACGATGCAGAGGCAATTGTTGTAAAGAAAAAAGACCAACTAGATGAGATTGATGGTTTAATTATTCCTGGTGGTGAAAGTACAACCATGCGCCGCCTCATTGACAAATATGATTTTATGGATGCACTTCAAGCATTTGCTCAATCTGGAAAACCGATGTTTGGAACTTGCGCAGGTTTAATTTTATTAGCTAAAACAATTAAAGGCTATGATAAACCGCATATTGGTGCAATGGATGTACAAGTCGAGCGTAACTCATTTGGAAGACAAAGAGAAAGCTTTGAAGCGAATCTGGATATTGCAGGGGTTGCAGAAGATTTTACAGCCGTATTTATTCGTGCACCACATATTGTCAGTGTTGGTGAAAATGTAGAAGTATTGGCTAAACATAATGATCGAATTGTGGCAGCTCGAGAAGGCCAGTTCTTAGGATGTTCTTTTCATCCTGAATTAACAGATGATCATCGTTTAACTAGATATTTTATTAACATGGCGATAGAAGGGAAGCAACACTTATTTGCATAAGCTGTTGAATTTCGGAAATAATTATAGTAAGATAAATGCAATTAATATATGGAATCTACTATGATAGGAAATAGTAACAGGTTATTTATTCTAAAGAGAGCCGATGGTTGGTGTAAATCGGTGAATAGCACTTGTGAATCCATCCTAGAGTAAAAACAAGGAACGCATATGTTGCAAGTATTTGTTTTCGGCTAAAAACCGTTATGATCTTTAAGGTGAAAAGCAGTTTGAGGCTTTTAACTAGGGTGGCAACGCGGGTAACTCTCGTCCCTTTTTTGGGGACGGGAGTTTTTTATTTGCAAAAAAAGTTTAAGGATTTCTAACACAAGATGGGACACCTATAAAAAGTAGATTGCATGTAGAAATGAAAATAGGAGGAATAAAAAATGTTAGATATTAAATTTGTTCGTGCTAATTTTGATTTTGTAAAAAGTCAGTTACAGCATCGAGGAGAAGATTTATCAGAGCTTGAAAATTTTGAAGCGTTGGATGTTAGGCGCAGAGAGCTAATTGTTGAAACAGAACAATTGAAAAGCAAAAGAAATGAAGTTTCACAGCAAGTAGCTGTTTTAAAAAGAGAGAAAAAAGATGCAGAAGCTCTTATTATAGAAATGAGAGAAGTTGGCGAAAAAATTAAAGAATATGATAATGAGCTACGTGAAGTAGAAGAAAAATTGCAAGCAATCATGCTAGGAATCCCAAATCTTCCTCATGAAAGTGTTCCAGTAGGAGATACGGAAGATGACAATGTGGAAATTAGAAAATGGGGCGAAATCAGAAAGTTTGATTTTGAACCAAAGCCACATTGGGATGTTGCTACGGATTTAGATTTGCTTGATTTTGAAAGAGCAGCAAAAGTAACAGGAAGTCGCTTTGTATTTTATAAAGGTTTAGGGGCAAAACTAGAAAGAGCATTATTTAACTTCATGCTTGATTTGCACACAGAGGAACATGGGTATAAAGAAATTATCCCTCCTTTCTTAGTAAATAGAGCTAGCTTAACGGGGACTGGCCAATTACCTAAGTTTGAAGAAGATGCCTTCTTAATAGAAAAAGAAGATTACTTCTTAATTCCAACTTCAGAAGTACCTGTAACGAATTTGCATAGGGATGAAATACTTGATGGAGAGCAGCTTCCAATCAAGTATGCTGCATTTAGTGCAAACTTCCGCTCAGAGGCAGGATCTGCAGGAAGAGATACTAGAGGATTAATCAGACAGCATCAATTTAATAAAGTAGAGCTTGTTAAATTTGTGAAGCCAGAAGATTCTTATGAAGAGCTAGAGTCTTTAACAAAAAATGCAGAAAAAGTATTACAGCTTTTAGATTTACCATACCGTGTATTAAGCATGTGTACAGGAGATTTAGGCTTTACAGCGGCGAAAAAGTATGATGTAGAGGTATGGATTCCAAGTTATAATATGTACCGAGAAATCTCTTCTTGTAGTAATTTTGAGGCTTTCCAAGCGAGAAGAGCAAATATTCGTTTTCGTAGAGAGCCTAAAGGAAAGCCAGAGCATGTGCACACATTAAATGGATCTGGCCTTGCGATTGGAAGAACCGTTGCAGCTATTCTAGAAAATTATCAGCAAGCAGATGGAAGTGTTGTAATTCCTGAAGTGCTTCGACCATATATGAGAAATAGAGAAGTAATTTCTCCAGAGTAAGTTGATCAGTGAAAGAGGTTGACCTTAGGAATATATATTCTTCCTGAGGTTAGCTATTCCTAATATAGAGAAGAAGAATCGCTAGCAAAAAGTTTAGATTTTTTTAAAATTCTTTAATAGGAAAAATAAAAATAAAAAAAACAGGAAATATAGTTGACTTATTATTTGATAGATGATATATTATTACTTGTCTGATGGAGGAATACCCAAGTCCGGCTGAAGGGATCGGTCTTGAAAACCGACAGGCGGGTCAAACCGCGCAGGGGTTCGAATCCCCTTTCCTCCTCCATGATTTTTAAATTTACATTGCGCATAATATTTGGAGATATATGTGACCTGCTACTATAGTAGTGGGTTTTTTATTTGTATTTTTTTAAATATAGACAGAAAAAAAGGACTTTCCTTATGTTTTGGATTACAGTCAGCTATCCTTAAGATGGAGCTGGCTGTAATCGCGAAAACGGGGAAAGTCTTTTTTTATGCTTTTCGGCTATAGTTTTTTTGCTGAAGAATTGTACTAATCTTTTCTAAAATTGGTTCGATAGATTGGGTCCCAGCAATTGCATCATACTCGTTTATATTTAAACGAAGAACAGGGCAGGCTGAGAAAGACTCAATCCATTTTTCGTATCTCCCGTGCATCTCTGTCCAATAATCAATTGGTGTTTGTTTTTCCATTTCGCGACCTCGTCTATCAATACGCTGTAAAATATCATCAAGAGATCCTTCTAGGTATATTAATAAGTCTGGATGTGGGAAGTAAGGAGTCATCACCATTGCTTCAAAAAGACTCGTATACGTTTCGTAATCTACTTCCGACATTGTTCCTTTTTCATAGTGCATTTTTGCAAATATACCAGTATCCTCATAAATAGAACGATCTTGAATAAATCCGCCACCATATTCAAAGATTCTTTTTTGTTCTTTAAATCGTTCTGCTAAGAAATAAACTTGTAGATGAAAGCTCCATCGACTAAAGTCATGATAAAATTTATCAAGATATGGATTGGTATCAACTTTTTCAAAGGAAGTCCGAAATTGCAAAGCATCTGCTAGTGCATTCGTTAGGGTTGATTTCCCAACACCAACTGTTCCAGCAATCGTAATAACGGAATTACCAGGAATATTATATTTTGTTCGTAGATTCATGATTAAAGGCTCCTATATTTAAAGTTTCTTTTATTGTGTCAATAATCTTTACTAAGTCTTGTTTATTTTGAACAAAGTCCAGTGTATCTCCATTGAAGTCTAATACAGGAATCTGTGGATTATTTTTTTTGAAGTCATTCATGACAATATCGTAATCAGAAGCTAGTTGTTCTAAATAAAGAGGACTTATATTTTTTTCGATATCTCTATCTCTTTTTTTAATTCGTGCCATTATTGTATCCAAACTTGCATGTAAGTAAATAATGATATTTGGCATTGGAAGGTCTTCTGTTAACACATCGTATATGCGCACATACTTTTCTAAATCAGTATCCTGTAACGATCTTTTTGCGAAAATAAGGTTTTTTAATATATGATAATCTGCAACTACAGGTATGTTATTAGTTAAGTAATGGTCTCTTGTATCGTTTAATTGCTTAAATCGATTACAAAGGAAAAACATTTCTGTTTGAAAGCTCCATTCATCAATGTTTTCATAAAACTTTCCAAGGAAAGGATTTTCTTCAACAATTTCCTTTAGGAGCTTGTATTGAAAAGACTCTGAGAGTAATTTAGCTAAAGAAGTTTTCCCAACTCCAATAGGTCCTTCTACTGTAATAAAAGGGATACTATTCACACTTGTCCCTCCTGTTCTCTTATTTTAGGGCAGCAAATTATACGTATACAATTGCTTCCTTATAGTAGGTATAAAAATAGTACAAGAGTCATTTTAACACATGGAGGAGAATGTGGACATATGCTTGTTTTTTCCTAAGGATTTATTTTTAGATTCTTAGTGAATTGATAAAACAGTAGGAAAATTTAGTTTTTTAATTGCTAAATTATTGATTTGTGGTACTATATGGGTAAAGTTATAAATAATGAATCACTAGGGGATCCCTTGATAAGGGCTGAGACTAAAGTAGTTACTTTTAAACCCTCAAAACCTGAACAGGTTCGTACCTGCGTAGGAAAGTGGAGAATCTTTTAATATGCGTGTCTAATGGACTTTTCATTAGGCGTAATTTATTAACCACTTTTCTAATAATGGAAAAGTGGTTTTTGGCGTTTTCAGCACTTTTCCTTATAAATTCGAGACGATAAAAACGCGCAATCTATAAGTAGAGGTGATGGATATTAAGATAATGGCTGTAACAAATAACAAATATTCTTTAGAGAAGCTTTCATCCATTTTATTAGAAATCCATCCTTATGTGGATTATATCCAAATTAGGGAGAAAGCAAAAAGCTCAAAGGAAATCTACTTACTTTGTGAGAGTTTGCTTAAAGAAGGTATTCCTGGACAAAAAATTATCGTAAACGACCGCCTAGATGTTGCAACATTGCTTTCTTTGAAACAAGTACATTTACCAGCTAATGGGCTACCTATTCCACAAGTAAAAAGCTTCTATCCAAAATTATCAATCGGTGCATCTGTTCATAATCAAAAGGAAGCAGCACTAGCAGAAAATAGCCAAGCAGATTATGTGATATATGGTCATTGTTATCCGACAGATAGCAAAAAAGGGAAGCCGCCAATCGTGTTGTCCTCTATCTCAGAAATAAAAAGAGTTATGCCCATTCCTCTTTATGCGATAGGAGGAATAACGGAAGAACGAGTCGGGGAACTAGCTAATTTTGGTGCCAATGGAGTGGCAATTATGTCTGCAATATTTTCAGCATCTGACCCATTAAAGGCAGTAAAAAGAATAAGAGAAAGATGTGAAGAGATTGGAATCAAAACAAGTTGATGTCGCAATTGTTGGCGGCGGAATAATTGGCAGTTCTATTGCCTACTATTTAGCAAAGGAAAAGAAAAAGGTAGCGATATTAGAAGCACAGCAAATTGGCAGAAAATCAACAAGTGCAGCAGCTGGGATGCTTGGAGCTCACTCTGAATATAAAGAATTTCAGCATCTCTATCCATTTGCGAGAAGTAGTCAGCTTTTATATAAGGAACTTTATGAGGAGATAAAAGAGCTAACAAATATTGATTTTGAAAAGAAAAATGGCGGATTATTGAAGCTTGCTTATTCAGAGAAAGAAAAGCAGGAGCTCGAATCGATTCTTTCCTTAGCATCGGTGGAATGGTTGGATTGCAAAGAAGTAAGGGAAAAAGTTCCTCAGCTTGCAGTTGACATTGTTGGAGCTGCCTATTTAAAAGAAGATGTACATATTACCCCGTTAGTAGCCTGTAATGGCCTAAGTAAGGGTGCCCAGCTATATGGAGCAGAAATTTATGAATATACCCGTGTATTAAGAGTGGAAAAGACGGGGATTGAATATTTAGTGAAAACATCCCAAGGAACCTTTATAGCAAAAAATGTCGTCATTGCGAGCGGAGTGTGGAGTAATTACTTTTTTCAGCAATTAGGATTATCTCATGAAATTATTCCTGTTAAGGGAGAATGTGTGGCAGCCATAAACGAAGGGACCCCGTTACATTATTCTATATTTCATGACCAATTTTACATTGTACCTAGAAATAATAATGAGCTTATTATTGGAGCAACGAAAAAATGGAACGATTGGAGCGAAGAGCCTACGCTTGATGGGCTAGAAGAGGTAATACAAAAAGCCAAAAGAATGGTACCTGAGATTGGCAAAATGAAGTGGAAGAGAGCATGGGCTGGACTTAGACCACAAAGTTATGATGGCTATCCATTTATAGGAGAGCATCCTGAGCTGAAAGGCATATATTTTGCAACTGGTCATCAAAGAAATGGCATATTATTAGCGCCTGCAACCGGAAAAATGATTCGTGATTTCATCATTGGCTCACCTGTAGAGAAAGAGTGGCTTGATGCATTTAAAGTAGACCGAAATATGTTTGCCTATGGGGGAGGGAAGTAATTGAATATACTAATGAATGGAAAAGAACAGCAGCTTCCAGAAGAGGTAGCTACAGTAGCGGATTTGTTGCATTTTTATGGATTAAGTAATCGTATTGTCATTGTAGAAATAAATAGAGATATTGTACAAAAAGACCAATATCAAACTTATTCATTAAAAGATAGAGACAGAGTAGAATTAATTCATTTTGTTGGAGGAGGATAAACACATGCTAAAAATAGGAAATCGTACTTTTCAGTCTCGTTTATTACTTGGAACAGGAAAATATCCGTCATTTGAGGTGCAAAAAAAGGCTGTAGAAGTATCTGGAAGTGAGATTCTCACCTTTGCTGTCCGTAGGATGAATATATTTGAAGCATCACAGCCGAACTTTTTGGAGCAATTAGATTTAAAACGATATACATTACTTCCAAATACTGCGGGTGCAAAAACAGCAGAAGAAGCGGTAAGAATAGCGAGGCTTGCAAAGGCATCCGGGTTATGTGACATGATTAAAGTAGAAGTGATCGGGTGTGAAAAATCGTTGCTACCAGATCCGATAGAAACGTTAAAAGCTTCTGAACAGCTAATAGAAGAAGGGTTTATTGTCTTGCCTTATACTTCTGATGATGTAGTGCTTGCTAAACGATTGGAGGAGTTAGGTGTACATGCAATTATGCCAGGTGCTTCCCCAATTGGGTCTGGAAAAGGAATTGTCAATCCATTAAATTTACAATTTATTATAGAACAAAGTACGGTACCTGTTATTGTGGACGCGGGAATTGGTTCTCCGAAGGACGCGGCATATGCAATGGAGCTTGGAGCAGATGGGGTGCTTTTGAATACAGCAGTTTCAAATGCAAAAGATCCTGTTACAATGGCCAGTGCTATGAAATTAGCTATTGAAGCAGGTAGATTAGGATACGAGGCAGGGAGAATAGCAGAAAAAAATTATGGTATTGCAAGTAGTCCGTTAACGGGAATGATTACATCTTGACTAGCCGTTTTTTGAAACAAGAATTATTTATAGGGAAAGAAGGCCAAAGGAATATCCAAAATAGTCATGCTGTCATTTTAGGAGCAGGAGCCTTAGGAACAGCAGTGTCTGAGATGCTAGTAAGAGCTGGGATAGGAAAACTCACCATTATCGATCGTGATTACGTGGAACAAAGTAACTTGCAAAGGCAACAGTTGTATACAGAAGAGGATGCAGAGAAGAAACTTCCTAAAGCAATTGCAGCAGAGAAGCGGCTGAAAGAAATTAGCAGTTATACGGTGATAGAGCCAATTGTGGAGGATATAAACTTCCATACTGTCGAAAATTTTATTCGTGGTGCTTCTATTTTAATGGATGGTACCGATAATTTTGAGACGAGATTAGTAATAAATGATGCTGCAATTAAGCATCAAATCCCTTTTTTATTTGGTGCCTGCGTAGGAAGCTATGGGCTTTCTTATCCAGTCATTGGAGAGAATACCCCATGTCTTCACTGCTTAATTGAACAGCTTCCTTCTCAGCAAATTACATGTGATACTGCTGGAGTCATTAGCCCAATAGTTCAATGGGTTGCTGCTATGCAAGTATCGCAAGCAATGCAGATTCTTTCAGATGAAACGATAATCCCAGTTCTTCGTTCCTTTGATATATGGAAAATGGAATATGTAGAAATGAATGTCGCTAAATTAAGAAATGATAACTGCCCAACATGTGGGAAAGAGGCAAATTTTCCATATTTATCTTCTCAAAACCAAACAAAAGCAGCTGTACTATGTGGGAGAGATGCTGTTCATATTCGTCCACCTCTGCCGAAAGAGTTGGATTTATATGAACTCTCACAGCAGTGGAAGTCACTAGCGATAAATATTATTGCAAACCCTTATCTACTGTCTTTTCATTATGGTGATTATCGGGTGATCCTTTTTAAAGATGGACGTGCGATTATTCATGGGACTTCAGAAGTAAGTGTAGCAAAATCAATCTATACGAAATTAATTGGTTAGAAGAGAAAAGAAGGAAAGGTCTATTTGCGAAAGACCTTTCCTTTCTATTTATGTTCTTTTCGTTACGTGGAAATTATCCAGGATGAGAAGCCAGTTTTGAGGAAATGGCAAACCTAATTTCCAATAGCTAATTCCTCTTAAATTTAACTCTTTAATTAAATTAAATTTAGCCTGGATGGAACGAGCATCTTCAAACCATACTTCATGTAATTTTCCTGCAGTATCCGTATATTTAAAATAGGGAGCTTGCGCTTTTTGATCGTAAAATATAGCAGCATTATTATCAGCAGCAAGCTGAATAGCTGCTTGAGGGCTAAGTGCTTTTGCGACAGACCCTTCTACAAATGGTAGTGTCCAATCATATCCATATAGATTTTGACCCATCATAATTTTAGAGGGTGGCATTTCAGTAACAGCATATTGAAGAACATCTCTAACAGGTCCTAAAGGAGAAACGGCCATAGCAG
This sequence comes from Niallia sp., assembly GCF_031978665.1. Taxonomy (NCBI): domain Bacteria; kingdom Bacillati; phylum Bacillota; class Bacilli; order Caryophanales; family Bacillaceae; genus Niallia; species Niallia sp. The sequence continues at coordinate 14,000 of NZ_DALZDK010000055.1, forward strand.
GTCCGCCGCTATATCCCCATTCATATGTCATGATAACGACAAAATCAACAATTTCCCCGTGTGCTTTGTAATCATGCCCTTCATACCATTTTCCTTTTTGAGTAGCGCTTGTTTTAGGTGCCAATGCAGTGGATAATAGCCAACCTTCTTGTGAAAAACGGCTTTTAGCCTTGCGCAGAAATGCATTATAGGCTTCGCGATCAACGGGTCTTAAATATTCAAAATCAAAATGGATATCCTTAAACCCGTATTTTTTGGCGGTTGTGACAATATTATTGAGAAAGTTATTCTGAATAGTTTCATCGTTTAATAGAATTCTTCCTAATTCATCACTGAATTGATCGTTTTCTTGGTTTGTAATAACCATCATTAGTACATTATTATTGCTTTGTGCAATGCTTGGGAAATTATTGAGAAGTGGTTCTTTTAAGGTGCCGTCCCGTAATGCTTGGAAACTAAATGGAGCGAGATAGGTTAAGTAAGGAGCTGCTTCGCGTGAGCTTGACTCTAAATTTGGTGCGACAGATGTACCTCTTGGTTCCACATATGCATTAGTATCGACAGGTCTTTTCGGTCGTTCAGGAATGTATAAACGTAAGCCAACTTGTAATTGTTGGTTAACGGGAATGGAGTTAATAGAAGCTAATTGTTCATAGTTCAATCTGAATCTTTGAGCAATAGACCAAAGGCTGTCTCCTGGCTGTACCCAATAAAAGCTTCCAATAATAGGGACGACAAGTGCTTGCCCTATTGTTAATCGGTTTGGATTTGGTAGAACATTCGCTTCTACCAAATCATTAACCGTAGTTCCATATGCAGCTGCAATGCCTGTTAAGGTTTGATTATTGCTAACAACATGAATTTGCATATTCTTCCCTCCTGACAAGGATACATTGTTACAGCTTATGAGAAAGAAAGGGTAGAAATGCTTGTGTTTTCTTTAAATGTGAATATTTTTGCGCTCATTACATTTTCCATCATGCGAATAGCGTATTGATTATCCTCATCATCAACAGAAGCAATACAGTTGTCTGGGATAAGAAGAGGGTATTCTCGCATATAGGCGTCATTCGCGGTGAATAAAACGCAAATATTGCCTGCGATACCGGTAAGAATAAGTTGTTTTACATGTAGCTGGGATAGCAATGTCTGTAATGCTGTTCCGTAAAAGGCGGAATGTCTTGGTTTTATTAGAAAGTAATCGGAATCATCTGGCTTGATTTTGTCAATAACAGGTTCGCTTTTTTTATTCCTGCAATAATCGATTACTTTTATTAATTCTGCTTGCCATAAATTATAATGGTCATTGATATAGATAATTGGAATATTTTCTTTTTCGCATTGCTTTTTCAGTAATTGTATTTGTTGTGCGATTATTAATGCTTTTTCTGCTAAAATAGTTCCGTGCTCAAAATTAAAGTCATTGATCATATCGATAATTAAGAGAGCTGTGTTAGATGATTCCATACGGTTTCTCCTTTTCTATGTAAAATGGTAAAATGAAGCATCGGTTCTAGCTGGAGAGGTAAATCATCATTTAAATTAACTTTCTTTTAGGGAATGGGTTGTATATTTATTTATCACCCTTAGTTTAAGTCAAAGAAGAAATTTCATTACAAATTTTGTGTTTTAATATAGGTGGGCAGTAATAATGGAAGAAAATCAAGATCAAATATTTATGAAATTGGCTATAGAGGAAGCACAGAAAGCGGCAGAAATTGGTGAGGTACCGATTGGAGCGGTCGTTGCTTATAAGGGAGAGGTAATAGCAAGAGCACATAACTTAAGAGAAACAGATCAATCGGCAGTTGCCCATGCAGAATTGCTTGCCATCGAGGAGGCCTGTAAGACATTAGGGACATGGCGATTAGAAGAAACAACGCTTTATGTTACGCTCGAGCCATGTGCTATGTGTTCAGGTGCTATTCTGCTGTCCCGTATCCCTCGAGTGGTATATGGAGCTGCTGATCCAAAGGGAGGATGTGCTGGTACCTTCATGAATTTACTTCAGGATAATCGGTTTAATCATCAGAGTGAAGTGATTTCTGGTGTATTAGCGCAAGAATGCGGACAGTTACTAACTTCCTTTTTTCAGGAAGTAAGAAATCGCAGGAAGGCAGAAAAAAGATTAAAAGCGAGTAATACAGATGCTTTACAATAATTAACAAATGGTTTGTGTTGATTTTTCCTTTCATTATCAGTATACTAAGAGTGTGTCTTAGGACACCTAATATTCGGTATCAATTTTGTCGTGCTAAGCGGGGAGGTAGCGGTGCCCTGTACTCGCAATCCGCTCTAGCGAGGCTGAATTCCTTTCTGAGGCTGGTATCCTGTAGGGTCTGCCTTAAGTAAGTGGTGTTGACGTCCGGGTCCTGCGCAATGGGAATCCATGAACCATGTCAGGTCCGGAAGGAAGCAGCATTAAGTGGACACCCCCATGTGCCGCAGGGTTACCTGGACCGAGCTAACTACTTAAGTAACGCTTATGGGTGCCAGTCGATGAAAGGTGCACGGCAGTTATAATTTATACATACAAAACTCATCCTTAGTGGATGAGTTTTTTTGTAAGATGAAAATGAATGGAGGATTCATTGCTATTTGAATAGTAGGGGGGATAGTGGATTTTCTTTTATAGAGAGAATTATTATTTAGATCCCTTTATGTATGCTATTATTGATGTGAAAATACAAATGGATAAGCTATAATAAGTAGTGAAAATAAAAAATGGAGGGTACTATGAACTATCAAGCTTTATATCGGGTTTGGCGTCCTCAGCAGTTTATAGATGTGGTAGGGCAGGAACACGTAACAAAGACATTGCAAAATGCCCTTCTTCAACAAAAAATCTCTCACGCTTATTTATTCTCTGGTCCAAGGGGAACTGGGAAAACGAGTGCGGCGAAAATTTTAGCGAAAGCTGTTAACTGTGAGAGAGCGCCGATCAGTGAACCCTGTAATGAATGTGATGCATGTAAGGGAATTACGGACGGTACAATACCTGACGTAATCGAAATAGATGCTGCTTCAAATAATGGAGTAGAAGAAATAAGGGATATAAGAGATAAGGTTAAATTTGCACCTAGCTCCGTGCCTTACAAAGTTTATATTATCGATGAAGTGCATATGCTATCAATTGGAGCTTTTAATGCTCTTTTAAAAACATTGGAGGAACCCCCTAAACATGTAATCTTTATTTTAGCCACTACTGAACCTCACAAAATTCCTTTAACGATTATTTCAAGATGTCAGCGATTTGATTTTAGACGGATTACATCGCAAGCGATTGTCAATCGAATGAGATTGATTATGGATGAGTCAGCAATCTCCTGTGAGGAAAAAGCATTGCAAATGATTGCGAGAGCAGCAGATGGCGGAATGCGTGATGCACTAAGTCTATTAGATCAAGCTATTTCTTATAGCAATGAAGTGGTTACAGTGGAAGATGCACTGACAGTGACTGGTGCTGTTTCACAAAATTTTTTAAATACATTGTCTAAAGCGATTTTAGATGGAGATACAGTAAGAGGTCTTCAATCGTTAGATGAATTACTTCTTGCAGGGAAAGATTCTAATCGATTTATTGAAGATTTTATCTTTTTTTATCGGGATATGCTCTTATATAAAACGGCGCCTCGCTTAGAGGAATCATTAGAGAGAGTTTTATTGGATGATGACTTTAAAGATCTTGCAGAAACATACACACATGAACAAATTTATGAGCTCATTCAGGTATTGAATAAAACGCAGCAAGATATGCGATGGACTAATCACCCTAGAATCTTCTTAGAGGTCGCGATTGTGAAGCTTTGTCAGCTAGAGGCAGCAAAAGCATCTGGGCAACCAAATGTAAATATCCCAGAAATACAATCTTTGCTAAATAAGATAGGTACTTTAGAAGAAGAACTTACAAGCCTTAAGCAAAACGGAGTTACGGTAGTCGCTGAAGCACAACCAACACAGAAAAAGGCAAGAACGAATCGAAAAGGATTCCAAGCACCTGTTGGTAAAATAACGGAAACATTAAAGAATGCTACCAAGCAAGAATTGCAAAACATAAAAAGTAATTGGGGTGCCATGTTAAATGCCCTAGTGCAAAATCAAATGAGATCACAAGCTGCTTTGTTGAATGAAGCAGAACCAGTTGCTGCATCTGCTGATTCGATTGTTATTAAATTTAAATATGAAATCCACTGTCAAATGGCATTAGATAATGGTAAATTTATAGAGACAATCACTAATTCTTTGTATCAGCTTATTGGAAAAAGGTATAATTTATTAGGAGTCCCAGAAGAACAGTGGCTCACGATTAGAGAAGAATTTCTCAATAGCTCCCATCACTTAGATTCTTCTGATGAGGGAGACAGCGAAGAGCGTCAAGACAACCCTGTTGTTTCGGAAGCAATAAAATTATTTGGTGAAGAATTATTAGAAGTGAAGGATTAATTTTGAACCTATTGGTTATATATGTACATAATATATAGATAAAACTATTATGTTGGAACCAATGGAAACTATTAACTGGAGGTAATATAAATGCGTGGAATGGGAAATATGCAAAATATGATGAAGCAAATGCAAAAAATGCAAAAGAAAATGGCAGAAGCTCAAGAACAACTTGGTGAGGAGAAAATTGAAGGAACAGCAGGTGGCGGAATGGTAACTGTTGTTGTATCAGGTCACAAAGAAATTCTTGATGTTATTATTAAGGAAGAAGTTGTCGATCCAGAAGATGTTGAAATGTTGCAAGATCTTGTTCTAGCAGCAACAAATGACGCGTTAAAAAAAGCGGATGAACTTACTAACTCTACAATGGGTCAGTTTACAAAAGGATTAAATCTTCCTGGAATGTTTTAAGGAGGGAGAGTATGCATTATCCTGAACCTATATCAAAGCTGATTGACAGCTTTATGAAATTGCCAGGCATCGGGCCTAAAACGGCCTCTAGACTGGCTTTTTTTGTATTAAGTATGAAAGAGGATACGGTGTTAGATTTTGCAAAGGCACTTGTTAATGCAAAAAGAAATCTCACTTATTGCTCTGTTTGCGGACATATCACAGACCAGGATCCATGCTATATATGTGAAGATAGCAGAAGAGACCGAAGTATTATATGTGTCGTTCAAGATCCTAAAGATGTTATTGCGATGGAAAAAATGAAAGAATACAACGGACTTTATCATGTGCTTCATGGTGCTATTTCTCCAATGGATGGGATAGGACCAGAAGACATTAATGTACCGTCTTTAATAAAAAGATTGCAAGACGATGAAGCACAAGAAGTTATTATGGCAACCAATCCGAATATAGAAGGAGAGGCGACAGCCATGTATATTTCTCGTCTGTTAAAGCCATCAGGAATTAAAATCACAAGAATTGCTCATGGTTTACCAGTAGGTGGAGATTTAGAATACGCAGATGAGGTTACACTATCTAAAGCATTAGAAGGCAGAAGAGAAGTGTAAGTACAGGAGGGCTAGCGATGTTCTTTCAACGAAAAGGGAAGTTAAGGAAGGAATTCGATGAAAAACTATTAGTCCAATTTAGGCATTTAAAACAAGAATGGCTAAATGATAAGACTTTATTAGATAAAAGTTTCGACCCTTCCGCTGAAGTAATTAGTGGAGCTAAGTTATCAGAGGCAAAATACTTCTTTTTATTTAAAGAAGCAAAACAAAGGAAAATAAATTTGCTGAAATAATAAACAGACCGAGTGGATTTACTCGGTCTGTTTTTTCTTATCTTTGCTGAAAAAATTGTTAAATTAAAATGGAACAAAATAGAGGTTGCCATTAACTACAAAAAAGCAACAAAGTATGCAAAGCGGTCTATTAATAAAAAAACAAAAGTTGTCCATCCTAGGTCTTATTTATATAAATGAGACATAACTATAAATACAAGCATAATAAGGGGGATGGGTAGTGAGTCCGGTTGTTATTATATCTATTGTCATCGGTTTAATCATTTTGTTGCTAGTAGTTGGTACTCCGATAAAGCCACTTAGAATGATTGGACAAGGTATTGTAAAAATTATGATAGGTGCGTTGTTTTTATTTTTTTTAAATACGGTTGGCAATCAATATGGTATCCATGTACCGATAAATTTTGCAACTTCAATTGTATCAGGGATATTGGGGATTCCAGGTGTGGCGGCATTAGTAGCAATTCAATTATATATTATTTAAATGCTGCTTCTTTAGGAGATTATCTAAATCAATTTCAAAGGTGAATGATACTTTGAGGGGATTTTAGCTAATCTCTTTTTTATTATTTCCCCTGTCTAGTTGACAGAGAGCAGTTCAAACAGCTTTCTTTTTATTAAGGGGAATTAATTAGTATTAATGCTAAGGGATTTATTTTAATAATAAATACAAAGGAAAAGTATTGACTTTGTTGTAATAGGGTGATAATATATAAAAAGTCGTCAGATTGATTCGGTTAATCATTAAAAAAACTTTTTTAAAAAGTGATTGACTTTAAGAATCGAACATGATATTATATAAAAGTTGCTTCTGATAGCAACGAAACAAATTGCTCTTTGAAA
>NZ_DALZDK010000056.1:0-19964 GCF_031978665.1 Niallia sp.
GCGGAGGGCACCCGTTTAGGGGCGTGTGGGGTGGAGCGACCTTTCCTGAGATAAAGGAAACACGGCGAACGGAAGAGAGCCGATGTTGACTTATCGTAGGGAAAAGTCGTGAAGCCCATCAGCTCCTGGGTGCCCGGAGCTAGACACCAAATGGACTTCAGAGAACATATATTTTCATAACTGTTAAAAGGAGAGGTGAGAAAAATACCTCTTCTTTTGTTCCATCAAATATCGGTTTTCAGTGGAAATAATAAGTTGTTTTATATTAAACCATTAGAAAAAAGGAGGTTTTTTCGTGATTAAACGTACATATGCAGAAATTGCAAAAATGGCAGGTAGTGTGGAGTCTTTCCCGCAATTTGCAGATGTTCAAATCAAGGGGGTAACCATTGATTCTAGAAAAATAGAAGCAGGACAATTATTTATTCCATTTAAAGGAGAAAGAACGGATGGGCACCAGTACGTGGCAGCTGCGATAAAACAAGGAGCAGCTGCAGCGTTTTGGCAAAAGGATGTTCCGAATCCGCCAGAGAATCTGCCACTTATCTTCGTTGAAGATTCCTTAACAGCTATTCAAGCCCTTGCTAAAAGCTATCTTCAGCAATTAAGTGTTAAGGTTGTTGGGATTACTGGAAGTAACGGGAAAACATCGACAAAGGATATGACAACAAGTCTCCTTTCATTAAAATATAAAGTACAGAAAACAGAAGGTAATTATAATAACCATCTTGGCCTTCCTTTAACCGTTCTTGGTTTAGAAGAGGATACAGATATTGCGGTGCTAGAAATGGGAATGAGCGGACGCGGAGAAATTGACTTTTTGAGCCGGTTAGCAGAACCGGATATTGTAGTTATCACAAATATCGGCGAATCTCATATGCAAGATCTTGGTTCAAGAGAAGGAATTGCAGAGGCGAAGTTAGAAATTCTAAATGGATTGAAAGACAAAGGCAGATTTGTTTATTTTGGTGATGAACCCCTTCTTTCAAGTCGAATGATAGATAGTAGCATTGATGCGAAAACCTTTGGGATGAATCCTTCTAATGATTTATATCCTTTTCATATTGAGACTCTAGACAATGGCAGTGCTTTTCGGATTAACAAAATAGCCGATTCATTTGAACTGCCTGTGTTAGGAAATCATAATATTTTAAATGCATTAGCCGCAATGCTTGTGGCAGAGTATTTTAACATTCCATTCGAAGATATGAACAAAGGGCTTCAATCATTAAAGCTTACCAATATGCGTATGGAACTTGTTGAAGGGAAATCTGGAGCAAAAATTATTAATGATGCCTATAATGCAAGTCCAACTTCGATGCTTGCTGCTATTGATGTGTTGAAGAACCTGCCAGGCTATAAACAAAAAATTGCTGTTCTCGGTGATATGCTAGAGCTAGGCGATAAAGAAGAGGCTTTTCATTATGAAATGGGTGAAAAACTAGAAGGAATCGACTACGTGTTAACCTATGGAAAACTGGGAAGCTTCATAGCAAAAGGGGCGAAAACAGTTCTTCCAGAAAATCGTGTATTCAACTTTCAAGAAAAAGATCCATTAGTAGAAACATTAGCTCCTTATCTAAATCAGGGGACAGTAGTTTTAGTGAAGGCCTCTAGAGGAATGAAGCTAGAGGAAATTGTGAAGGCTATCCAATAATAGAAAAAAGCTGAGCCTTATCAGATACGCGAAAAACGTTTTCTTAGTAGGTTTGGCTTTTTTTAATAGAATCCTATCTATGTAGACAGACTTTTGATTTTAAAACTCTGAGTGGATTAGAGCGCAGAGGGCACTAGACTCTCGCACGAAGCAAGTGGTGGGAGCGGAAATCAACGGACGTCACCACAAAAAAGATTGAATATTATTACAATTAAAGTGTAAAATGTATCTAAGAGGAGGAGGGATAGAATGACGGCTTGTTTGTATATACATGGTTTTACAGGTTCTCCAATGGAGGTGGAACCACTGGCTAAATATATTCAGAATCATACCAATTGGGAATGTGTAATCCCAACTCTTCCTGGACATGGGAATGAATTAAGATTAAAAGGAATTATGTATAATGAGTGGCTACAGCATGCAGAGGAAGCGTTAAAGGATCTATTAAAAAGACATGACACCGTATTTGTTGTCGGTTTTTCAATGGGAGGATTAATAGCCAGTTATTTGGCAACAAAATATCCTATTAAGAAATTGATCCTACTGAGTGCGGCAGCCTATTATGTTAATTTTGCTCAGCTTCAAAAGGATATAAGAATAATCTTTGCTGATTTTTTTCGAGGGCGAATTAGAGAAAATGAGCAATATACTCGCTATATGAACAAAATTAAAAGTACCCCGCTAGCTGCTACTATCCAGTTCAGAAAACTAGTCCAATATGTGAAACCTTTGCTATCCAATATCCACGTACCAACGTTGATTGCCCAAGGGGATAAAGATGGTATTGTGCCATTAAAAAGTGCAAGCTATTTATACAATACGATTCGTGCTGAAAATAAGAAAATGATCTATGTAGAAGAATCCAAGCACTTAATTTGTCATTGTGAGAGAAGAGAAACATTATTTCAAGAAATAATAACATTCCTTGAGGAATCCTCATAAGTTAAAAGTGACAACAGATTTTAGGGCGTATAGATGTAAGCTTGATTGGAGAGAGTAGGATAGGCAAGCTATGTCATCTAATTTCTCTCTTTAAGGTTACTACTGGAAAAATTACAATTATAAAAGAACCCTGTAGTTCATTTGTGTCGTAAAACGTTTACACTGTCTAAATGGGAAAAACATGCATAAAACCTAGTTTTCGAATACCCAATTTATTGCAAAGCGTATTTCTTAGTGATAAGATTATTTTTAAAAGTAACGTGAAGAAACTTAACATTTGGGGCATAATGTTAATATAGAATATCAGCATTTGTAAACGATAATTTAGTCAAATAGAGAGAAATGATTTTACTAAGATGTGCTTTGTGATAATGAAAATTCCTTCTTTTTCAAAGGTGTGTAATTGTTATTTCTTTGTATTTGGCTAACTTTTCTTAAATTAGCTAATTTGTTTAAAACTCCGTGAAATAGATCATGTTGTTTCAAACGTGCATTTTGAAGATTCTCTATAAGAGAAATCACAAATTGGTAACAGAGCTATTAGTATTAAAATAGGCTGTAATCTAAAAGCTTATTGCTTTTCAATAGAAAAAGGTTGCGGATAATAGCAACAAGCTTTACGAAAAACAGCCTTAAAATAAATAGAAGTCATTTGAAATTTCCTCCTATTTATAACTCGGTTAAATAGTATCTCATAACTAATAAGACTGAAATAGTAGCATATACCTCATCATTCTCCTGATAAAGGTTGTAAGGCTATTGACACCAACAATAACTTTCGTCATTTATATAATAACGAGTATCATTTCTTTTTAATTGTTTGGGGAAGGCATAATGTGATGAATACGATATGCCATTTTAAAATGTTTCATTTAGAAAAGTGAGGTACATACGAATGGTTGACATGATGGAGGTAATCCATCTGTTTATGGATATTTTTAATGACTAGAAGGAGATTGGATATATTGGTAAAGTTTCAAGATTTAGGTATTAGTCCTGCTACAATGAAATCATTAAAAAGAATGGGATTTGAAGAAGCCACACCTATTCAGGCAGAAACTATTCCGTTAAGTCTTCAAAATAAAGACTTAATTGGTCAAGCGCAAACAGGAACAGGGAAAACAGCTGCTTTTGGTGTACCATTAGTGGATAAAATTGATGTAGCAAATGAAGTGATTCAAGGGATTATTATTGCACCAACAAGAGAGCTTGCTATTCAAGTATCAGAAGAATTATATAAAATTGGCTTCGGCAAACGTACAAGAGTTTTATCTATTTTCGGAGGACAGGATATAAATCGTCAAATACGCGCATTAAAGAAAAATCCTCATATTATTGTTGGTACTCCTGGACGTATTTTAGATCATATTAATCGTAAGACACTTCGTTTGGATAGTGTTAAAACGGTTATTTTGGACGAAGCAGATGAAATGCTAAATATGGGATTCATTGATGATATTGAATCCATCCTTTCAAAAATTCCAACAGAAAGACAAACGTTATTATTCTCTGCTACAATGCCAGCGCCTATTAGAAAAATGGCTGAGCGCTTCATGAAGGATCCGCAAGTAGTAAAAGTGAAAGCAAAAGAAATGACGGTGCCATTAATTGAGCAGTATTATATTGAAACACAGGAGAAAACAAAATTTGATATTCTAACAAGATTATTGGATATTCAGTCTCCAGAGCTAGCAATTATTTTTGGTCGTACAAAACGACGTGTTGATGAGCTTTCCGAGGCGCTAAACCTTCGTGGGTATACTGCTGAAGGCATCCATGGAGATTTGAGTCAGGCAAAACGTATGTCTGTTCTTCGTAAATTTAAAGAGGGAACTATTGATGTACTTGTTGCAACAGATGTAGCTGCACGCGGACTTGATATTTCTGGTGTAACACATGTATATAATTTCGATATTCCTCAAGATCCAGAAAGCTATGTACACCGTATTGGTCGTACTGGCCGTGCTGGTAAAGAAGGCGTAGCTATCACATTTATTACGTATCGAGAAAGATCTTATCTACAAGTTGTAGAAAAAACAACAAAAAAGAAAATGGAAAAAATGATTCCGCCAACAGTGGATCAAGCAATTGAAGGTCAGCAAAAAGCTGTCATCGAGAAAATATCACAAATTATTGATGAAAATAATTTAGATTCTTACCGAAATGTAGCAGATGAATTATTGGAGCAAAAAGATGCTTCAACTATTGTAGCAGCAGTACTAAAAATGCTTACAAAAGAACCGGATACAACACCTGTTAAGTTAACAGAAGAGAAGCCATTACCGTCGAAGCGTGACCGCAAGCCATATGATAAAAATAATGATCGTGGTGGCCGCAAAAATTATAATCCACGCCAACGTCAAGGTTATAGTAGTAACAAACGTCCAGGTCAATCAAGTGGTGGATACAATAAATCCAAGTCTTATCGTTAAGCTTAACGTTCAAAGGGGCTGGGAAAAAGTATTCCAGCCACAGACAAACCCGAACAACCAAAAGGGAATTCCATATGGTTGTTCGGGTTTTTATTAGTGTTATAAAGAGCTGTTTCAGTAAAGTTAGTGTTAGCATCCGCAGCCTGAATACACTTCGCTTTCCATGGGGCGAGCGCCGAGCCCTCCTCGTCACTCAAGTTCCTGCGGGGTCTCGGACTTTCTCGCAGCTCCCATAGGAGTCTACGTGTATTCAGGCTGCTCCGTTTTTCTTCCTAATTTATTTTTTATTGGCAAAATAAAAAGCTTTTAGGAAATAGCATCTAAAAATGAAATGGAATGAATTGTTTTTTTACACTTGATTATATTTAAAATCATAAATAAGTAGTATGAAAAAGCAGCCTTTTTTTATGAGCTAAATTAGAGATTATTCGTCTTTACAGATTGGCTATTTAGTTTTGTCACAACCTCTTTTTATTTCGATTTTTTTCTAAAAGATTGTACTGGGAACAGCTCACCCCATGGAAAACAAAATAGGGTAATAGCAGCAATGCCTATAGACTTCACAAGCAACCTTTATTTAAAAGGAGGAGGCTAAACAAAAGTTTACAGAAAAATTTGAAACCAGTTTCTATTATTTTCGTATATAGTTAGTATAAACAGACAAAATGTAGAAAAAGGGGGAATGTAATTGATCACGATGCCTCAAAATAGACTATCGAAAAAGGGGATAACTGTTTGGCGCTTAACAGGGGTAATCTCCTCTCTGATCATGATGGGGATTGGTGGTGTTTTAATCACACTCGCCATTCTGTTTGATTGGCATGTTCTTGCAAGTATAGCTACAATTGTTTATTTGCTTGTTCATGTTACTCTTACGATTGGAATCATACCACCTGTGAAGTGGAAAAGGTGGAGATACGAAGTAAGAGGAGATGAAATTGAAATACAACAAGGTGTCATTGTCATTAAACGAACGTTAATTCCGATGATTCGCGTTCAACACGTAGACATGAAGCAAGGACCTTTGTTAAGAAAGTACGGACTTGCAACAATTTCTATTTCAACAGCTGCCACCATACATGAAATCCCTGTTCTCGAAGTAGGGGAAGCAGAGGAAATAAGGCATTATATTTCTAGCAAAACGAAGGTGGCGGAAGAGGATGTTTGAAAAAAGAAGACTTCATCCTATTTCGATTGTCTATGTAATATTAAAGCGGTTAAGAGAATTTATTTTCCCTTTTATTGGAATAATTGTGCTTGGAGGAAAGCCTTCAGAATGGGGATTGTATACGATTCTAGGAGCTGCCCTTTTGCTTATCGTTATTTTAATTAGCGGGTTTTTACACTGGAATTATTTTACTTTTTATGTAGATGGCAAAGAATTACGTATAGAGCATGGTATATTGGTCAAGAAAAAACGTTATATACCCTTTGAACGAATTCAAAGCATCGATTTCACCGAAGGAATTTTTCATCGCCCATTTCGGCTAGTAAAAGTGAAGATAGAAACGGCTGGGGGGCAGGAAGCAGAAGGCGAACTTACGGCTATTTCCAAAAAGATTGCCGAAGATTTAAAGAGATATATTGTTCAAAAGAAAAATGAACAGATGGAATCAGAAGAAATAGTAGCAGAGATGGAGCCTTTTCAACAAGAAATCTATCGTATTACAAATAAACAATTAGCTATACTGGCATCTACCTCTGGTGGAGTAGGGGTTATTATCTCAGCAATCTTTGCTTTTCTTTCACAGTTTGAAGATTTAATTCCATATAACAGAATTTATGAGCATATTCAACAGTTCATTACAAGTGGTTTGGCGTTAATTTCTATCATTATCTTTGTGCTATTTGTTCTATTATGGATTCTTTCATTATTTATAACGTTGCTGAAATATGCGAATTTTACATTGTCGAAGACGAAGGATGATTTGATTATTACGCGTGGGCTAATCGAGAAAAAGCAAATTACGATTCCATTGCAACGTATTCAGGCGGTTAAAATAACGGAATCGATGCTGAGACAGCCGTTTCATTTAGCTAGTGTTTCTTTAATTAGTGCGGGAGGCTCTTTTAATGATGTAGAAGCTGCAAGTGTATTGGCGGTTCCATTATGTAAGAAAAAAGATTTACCGCATTTATTAAAAGAGATGGTTCCTGAATATGAATGGAGTAAGCAGCTTGTACCGCCACCAAAACGGTCTGTTTGGAGATATATTATTAAAAATAGTTGGATTGCACTGCCTTTTATTATTGCGCTCATCTATTTTTTCCATGGTTGGGGGATGTTATCCCTATTACTATTATTGATTTTACCATCATGGGGATACTGGAATTATCGCTCAGCAGGCTACTGGATTTCGGATAAACAATTAACCTTAGCCTTCCGTCAATTCCATAAAACGACCTTCATTATGAAGCGTAATCGCATTCAAGCCCTCTATTATACAGAGGGATGGTGGCAAAGAAAGGGAAAACTTGCATCGATTGAAGGTGTAGTTCTTTCAGGTGCCGGGGGAGCGACAGGTATGGTTACAGACCTTGCAAAAGCTGATGTAGAGAAAGTTTATGAGTGGTATTCGCTTAGATAAGAAAAGAAGGCTGCTTCAAGGGCAGCCTTCTTTCGTAATAAGATAGGTAAGATCATTGACTAAGAAAGCCAATGATTGCAAGACCGAAGATAATAATCCAAATAATAATCGATTTTGCTTCGGGTTTTTTCGTGCGCCGAAGCTGTTGTTTTAAATAGTACCATTCCTCTTTATAGCTGGAAATAATTTTCTTTCCCTTTGATTCAGAAAAGCTTCCAATGATTAGACCAGTTAAAAATCCAAAAATATGGGCGACAATATTTATATTTGGTTGTAAAAATGTCATGATTATACTTAGAACAGCAATAGTAGTAATGATTTGGGCGTTACTTTGCGAAATAATGTCTTTTCGAAAAACGACGAGACTAATATAATAGCCAAATAGACCAAAAATTGCCCCGCTAGAACCTAGATGAACATAAGTAAGAGGTTCAACAAGGAGGGTAATAATGTTTGCCGCAATTCCTGTAACTAAGTAAATAAAGAGAAATTTAAACTTGCCCAGTATTCTTTCTAAAGCTGGACCAAATAAGAAAATACTGAAGCTGTTAAATAAAAGGTGAGCAAAACCTCCATGGATGAAGATGGGAGTTATTAGTCGCCACCATTCTCCCTCTACTATATATAGATTTACACCGATCATCGTTTCTAATAAATGTTTATTTGGAAAAATAGGAAGATTGGTTAATAAATATAGTATGAGATGAATGAGTAAAATTAGAGAAACAATTGGATAATAAGCAATATACTCTTTAAAGCTTTCTCTTCTGGTAAACACTTTGTAGTTGATACCTCCTAAATAAGCTTCTTTCTACAATCATAGCCAAACAATAGGAAAAGATACAATATATTATGCTCATATTGAATAGAATAGAAGGAGTTGTCTTATGATTAAAGGCACTGGAATTGATATAACGGAAATAGAAAGAATAGAAACATTGATTCAAAGGAAGCCAACCTTTGCCAAGCGAATTCTTACCGATAAGGAAATGGAAAAATATCAGCAGCTTTCCGGTCACCGTAAAAGTGAATTTTTAGCAGGAAGGTTTGCGGCGAAAGAAGCATTTTCAAAGGCATTAGGGACAGGGATCGGAGCAAGGTTAAGCTTTTTAGATATTGAAATTGGCTATGAGGAACAAGGAAAACCTTGCATTACCAAGCCTTTTTCTAAAGGAGTTCATTTATCCATAACTCATAGCAAGCATTATGCCTTTGCCCAAGTTATTATTGAAAAATAAGGAAACGGAATAAATTTCATCGTTTTCCTTATTTTTTTTGCTTATTGAACCAAGTAGCATATTCCTGAAGGTTGTCTCATATATTCATAGAGAAATAGGAGAGACAAGTATGGGTTTTCAGTTTCTAATAGAAATTCCAAGGGATAAGGGTATTGGATTTTTCACTAGAAATGCTGTTTGCTTATTTTTCTCTCTTTCTACGTGAAATGAGAATAGGGGAGTTGAAAAAATGAACAAGAAGATTTGGTTGCTATTTGTAGGGCTAACGGTCATGCTTTTGTTAACTGCCTGTGGAACAAAATCGAAAGAAGATGTTCTGACTGATTTAAAGGAAAAGGTCGAGACAAAGGGGTATAAAGCAGACGCCGAAATGACGCTCAAAATGGGAACGGAGCCGCAAACATACGAAGTGGAAGTCTGGCATAAGGATCCAGATTTTTACCGGGTAAACCTAAAGAATTCGGCAAAGAATCAGAGCCAAATGATTTTGAAAAATGAAGAAGGCGTATATGTTTTAACTCCAGCATTAAACAAAAGCTTTAAGTTTCAAAGCGAGTGGCCAGAAAATAGTAGTCAGGCTTATCTTTATGAGTCTTTAGTGAAAGATATTGAAGAAGATAACGATGTGAAATTTTCTGCTACAGATAAGTATTATGTCTTTGAAACAAAAACGCGCTATCAGAATAATAAAATGCTTCCTACACAGGAAATTGCGTTTAGTAAAAAAGATCTTTCTCCTGTAAGTGTAAAGGTTAAGGATGTAGAGGGAGTAGCGCTTGTTACGGTTAAATTCTCGAATGTGAAGTTTGACGTTTCCTTTGATAAAAAGGATTTTGATTTACAAAAAAGTATGACAGCGGCTAAGATGGTTATTCCAGTTATGGGAGAAATAGAAGATAAAGAATTTGCCGTGAAATATCCGGAAGAACCGTTAGAAGGAGTTAGCTTGGTAGAAGAGAAGAAATTAGCTACAGAAAACGGAAACCGTGTTATTTTAACCTATGATGGGGAAAAATCTTATACGATTATTCAGGAAAAAGCGGAGGTAGCACCGGCTACGGCAGGACCAATTGTTAGTAAGGGAGATCCAGTGGATTTAGGCTTTACCATTGGGGAAGTTACAGATTCTAAAGTATCATGGACGTTTGAGGGCGTTGATTATACCATTGCATCTAGTGACTTAACTCGCGATGAATTAGTTACAGTTGCACGCTCTGTACAAGGAGAAGCAATTAAATAAGGATTATTCAGCAGCTTCTATATAGAGGCTGTTTTTTTATTGAAATGAGGTTCAGAAGTTTGATTTAGGTTTTGAAGAAAATAACTTATAAGGATTGGAATTGACAAGTAGTTAAATCAGTAGAATAATTTAGGATAAAAGTTTGTTATTTTATGAAGGACGTGTGAGGATTTTGAGTCAAGAAGATACCTTTTATCGAGATACATGGGTGGAAATTGATCTTGATGCTATTGCATTCAATGTTAGTGAATTAAGAAAAAGATTGAATCCTGAAAATAAATTAATAGCAGTAGTAAAAGCAAATGGATACGGGCATGGAGCTCTGCAAATCGCAACTTCGGCATTGCAGTCTGGTGCAGATTGTTTGGCTGTGGCCTTTTTGGATGAAGCAATTAGTTTAAGAAAAAATGGCATTACAGCGCCGATACTTGTTCTTGGCGCAAGCAGACCACGCGATGTATCGGTAGCTATACAATATAAGGTGACTTTAACTGTTTATCATATGGATTGGTTAGAGGAAGCTGCCCAATTCTTAACCAAAGATACTATTTTGACTATTCATTTAAAATTAGATACAGGCATGGGGAGAATTGGTTTTAGAAAGGAACAGGAGATTCAGCAGGTAGAAGAATTGCTGATAAATCATCCAAATATTGTGGTGGAAGGAGTTTTCACTCATTTTGCGACAGCTGATGAAAAAAATTCTCCTTACTTTGAGAACCAAATTCATCGTTTTAAGGAACTGCTTACTGCCTTTTCGAAGCTGCCAGCCATTATTCATTGCAGTAATAGCGCAGCGAGTCTTTTGTATCCGGATTTACAATACAATGCTGTTCGTATGGGGATTTCGTTGTATGGAATGACACCATCCCTTGAGATTGAGCCCGATTTGCCTTATTCCTTACAAGAAGCCTTTTCCTTGCGGACAAAATTGATTCAAGTGAAACAATTAAACAAAGGTGATAAAGTAAGTTATGGAGCTACGTATGAGGCAGAAAAAGAGGAATGGATTGGAACTTTACCAATTGGCTATGCGGATGGCTGGTTACGCAAGCTGCAAGGGCAAGAGGTTCTTGTCAATGGAATGAGAGTACCCATTGTTGGGAGAATTTGCATGGACCAATGCATGATAAGGCTGCCGTTCTATTTAGAACCAGGAACAGAAATAACGCTGATTGGAAAGCAAAAGGATGGGGTTATCTCTGTTAATGAAATTGCGGCTAAATTAGAAACAATCAATTATGAGGTCACATGTATGATTTCTACAAGAGTCCCACGGGTGTACAAAAGAAATGGCAGAGTGGAAGAAATAGTAAATCCTTTAGTCAGTGAGATGAATTAAAGGGTGGTAATAGGACGTATAGCCGGAATGGTTTTGGGCGATTATTGTAAAAAGAATAATTTTAACTCCAGAACGAAATAAAAGTAATGGATGACTAATGTAATGAATACATTAATTATGGTCACATATACCATCTAGAAATAATGTTATAAGAAAAATGTGGAAAAACCCCGATTGCATTTGAGAATATTTTTCGTTTTTTCCATTCTTTAATGCATAAAAGGGATAATTTTTGGTGGATAATACTGTAGAATTGCTGAATGGACTTTGCAGAAACAACTATTAGTGGTATGATTAAAAAAAGCAGAGCTAAAAATGGTGTGTAGTGATGGTGGAGGTGTGTGTTTGTGTCTGAATCTAGCGCAACGACAGAGATCATGATAAAATTACCAAAGCATTTGTTAACTGAATTGGACGGCTTCGTTAAGCAAGAAAATGTAAACCGTAGTGAATTTATTTATCAAGCAACGAAAATGTATCTTCGCGAACGGAAAAAGAGACATATACGCGAATCGATGAGACGAGGATATATGGAGATGGCTAAATTAAATTTATCCATTGCATCAGAAAGCTTTCTCGCAGAATACGAGGCAGAGCATACAGTAGAACGTCTTGTAAGCGGAGGGTAATCCTTTGATTGTCAAACGTGGTGACGTTTATTTTGCAGACCTATCCCCAGTTGTTGGTTCAGAGCAAGGCGGCGTCCGTCCTGTACTTGTCATTCAAAACGACATCGGGAATCGGTTCAGTCCCACAGTCATTATTGCAGCAATTACAGCTCAAATTCAAAAGGCTAAATTGCCGACTCATGTGGAAATTGATGCGAAGCGATATGGTTTTGAAAGAGATTCAGTAATTCTTTTAGAACAAATTCGTACGATAGATAAACAGAGGCTAACGGACAAAATTACTCATCTCGATGAGGAAATGATGGAAAAGGTCGATGAAGCTCTACAAATTAGTTTAGGTCTCATTGAATTTTAAGTATAGAATGCGCTCGTTGTAGCGCTTTTTTTTATAGCTAAATTCGTCCGTTCTATATGAATCAAAGCCTATATGTCTTAAATGAAAACTTCCTTTTTTTAAGGAGGTTCTTTTTATTTTTATAGCCAATATTTAAGGGAAAGCAGGGATTCATAAAGCGGTGAAATAATATAATATTTTTTAATGGAGGTTTCAAAAATAGCAAGAAAGGGAATATAGAAAAGTCGATATCTATATACATATAGGATACGTCCATTTCCAAGTGGAAAATAATGCCCAAATATACCGCTAGTTTTTCAATATATCCGTTTTTGAAAATAGAAAGTATCTCTTTATGTGATAAAATGGAGGAAGGCTACCTTAAAATATGGAGCGATTAAACCAGTGAAAATATACGTCAAATCCATTTAGAGAAATTATAAAAGAAAATGGCAAGAGCGTAAAATATATTAAAAGAAAGTTGGTTGGTTTTGGGTGAATAGAGTGAGAATACCAATATTAAAACTTTATGACTATTTGCTAGTATCTATTCAATGGGAATTAGATGACCAAACAGCCCTTCAGTTTCAAGAGGATTTATTAAATAAAATCCATGAGACAAGTGCAAGTGGAGTAGTTATTGATTTAACTTCTATTGATTTTATAGACTCATTTATTGCCAAAGTATTAGGTGATGTTATCGGCATGTCAAAGCTAATGGGGGCCAAGGTAGTACTTACGGGAATTCAGCCTGCTGTTGCCATCACCTTAGTAGAGCTAGGTATCAGTTTGAACGATGTTTTAACTGCCTTAGATCTAGAAAAAGGTTTGGAGAAATTACAACAGGAATTGGAGGATTGACCTATGGGAGACCAATCCTGTGTAAAAATCGTAAATGAATGGGACATCGTTGCAGCTCGGCAATTGGGTAGAAATATTGCAAGAGAGCTGGGCTTCGGTACCGTCGATCAAGCTCGTATTACAACTGCGATTAGTGAATTGGCAAGGAATATATATTTGTATGCTGGACAAGGGCAGATTTGTATTGAAAAGCTTTTTGATAATGGGAAAGCTGGTTTAAAACTAATTGCGATAGACAGCGGTCCTGGAATTAAAGACATAAGACAAGTAATGCAAGATGGTTTTTCTACTTCGGGAGGGTTAGGAGCTGGATTACCAGGTGTAAAACGGTTGATGGATGAGTTTGATATTAAAACCTCTATAGGCGAGGGGACAGAAATTCAGGCAGTGAAGTGGCTAAGATAGGGGGGAGAGATAATGGATTTCCGAGAAATGATGGAGTCTAAGTATCGAGATCTTCTAGTGAATTATATTAAAGATGAATCTGAACAGGCTCTTTATCAAGGGCAAAAGTTTAGCAGGAAATCGATTGAACAAAAAATTTCACCAGAAGATATAATCAGTTTACATAAATCTATTCTGATGGATTTATATCCAGATATGCCTGAATATGTACCCAAATCCTTTGATATTCTTTTAGAGGTAATGATAGGCTATGGATTTGCTTATAGAGAACATCAAAGTCTTCGACATGTTCAACAAGAATTAAGAAGTGAAATGGAAATCGCAGCAAATGTACAACAAACATTATTAAGTACGGATATTCCAGAAGCAGAAGGATTAGACATTGGCGCAATCAGTGTTCCTGCTAAAATGATGAATGGTGATTATTATCACTTTGTTCATGATGATGATCAGGTTATTAATATTGCCATTGCGGATGTGATTGGAAAAGGAATTCCTGCCGCTATGTGCATGTCGATGATTAAGTATGCAATGGATAGTCTCCCGGAAAATAGGAATAAACCAAGCAATGTATTAGAAAATTTAAATAGGGTAGTAGAGCAAAATGTAGATCCTAGTATGTTCATTACGATGTTTTATGGAGCATATGATGTACTGTCGCATGTATTCCATTATGCATCGGCTGGTCATGAACCAGGCTTATATTATCACGCGGAAACAAAACAGTTTAGTGAGCTAAAAACAAAGGGCTTACTCCTTGGTGTGGATAAGAAAACAAAATATCAACAATTTCAAAAACATATTTACCCAGGTGACATGATTGTTTTAATGTCAGATGGAGTAACGGAATGTAGAACAGAAGAAGGCTTTATCGATAAAGAAATTCTTCTTGGATACATAAGAAAACATATGCACTTAGATGCACAAGAGATTGTCAAAAATGTTTATAAGGAATTAGAAAAGATTCAAGACTTCCAATTACGCGATGATTTTACTTTAATTATTTTTAAAAGAAGAGTTTAACATCGTAAAAGATGGGGTAAAAGAAAATATCGTAATAATGTAAAGGTGGGTCGGGATGAATATCATAATAGATGTAAAGGAAAAAGAATTGGATGTAGAAGTTAAAATTTCTGGTGAAATTGATGCGTATACCGCTCCGAAATTAAGAGAGCGAATTTATTCCTTTTCCGAAAAAGAAGGAATAAAAATGGTAATAGATTTATCGGATGTTAACTATATGGATAGTACTGGTTTAGGAGTGTTTGTAGGCATCTTTAAGAATGTTCGAGCAAACAATGGTGAATTCAAGTTAATAGGTCTATCAAGCCGCTTGATCAGGTTATTTGAAATCACTGGATTGGCAGATATTATCGACATAAATAGTAAGATAGAAGGTGGAATCCAATGAGTCATTTTGAGTACATCGAAATGAAAATTCCTTCTAAACCAGAGTATGTAGGCATTATTCGCTTAACTTTATCTGGAATTGCAAGCAGAATGGGCTTTAGCTATGATGAAATTGAAGATTTAAAGATAGCAACTAGTGAAGCGTGTACCAATGCTGTGCAACATGCGTATAAGAATAACGACGCGGGAGAAGTTTTGATTGGATTTCGATTATATAACGATCGCTTAGAAGTCATTGTAGCTGATAATGGAAAGAGTTTTGACTTTCATTCTACTACAAAAGATTTGGGGCCGTATGAACAGGATGAGTCAGTGGAATTTCTTCGTGAAGGGGGACTTGGCCTATACTTGATCGAAACATTAATGGATGAAGTAAAGATTCACCATAATAACGGGGTAACTGTTTTCATGACTAAATACCTCGAAGGAGAGCAGGTGGAGAGGGATGCAGAAACAATCTCAACCTAATCGCCATTTATCAAAAGAAAAAGTAAATGAATTAATTAAAGAGTTTCAACTTACGCAAAATGAGCAAGCACAGGAAGCACTTGTCATTAATTATCGTGATTTAGTAGAGATGCTTGCAAGGAAATATTCTAAAGGGAAAATGTTTCATGAGGATATTGCGCAAGTAGGAATCATTGGATTAATAGGAGCCATTCAGCGTTATGATGAAAGCTTTGGTAAAAGTTTTGAGGCTTTTGCTGTCCCAACGATAATTGGCGAAATTAAACGGTTCTTAAGAGATAAAACGTGGAGTGTTCATGTTCCTAGAAGAATCAAAGAGTTGGGTCCAAAAATTAAGAAGACAGTTGAACAGCTTACCACTGATTTACAGCGTTCTCCAAAGGTAAATGAAATTGCCGATTATTTAGATGTATCCGAAGAAGAAGTGCTAGAAGCAATGGAAATGGGCAGAAGCTATCAGGCATTGTCTGTTGATCATTCGATTGAAGCAGATTCGGAGGGCGGAACGGTTACCCTTTTAGATATTGTAGGAGATGTGGATCAAGGCTTTGAAAAAGTAAATCAAAAGTTAGTGCTGGAAAAAGTACTGCATGTATTAACAGAGCGAGAAAAAAGTATTATTCAATATACATATTTGGATAATCTTAGTCAGAAGGAAGCTGGAGAAAAACTAGGGATATCTCAAATGCATGTTTCTAGGCTTCAGAGGAGAGCGATTAAGAAACTTCAAGAAGCAATTCAGGCAGAGTCCAATAATTCGGAGTTTATCTTATGAATGAATGGAAAGACAATAATGTCCATGTACTCGCCTATCAGACTAGTAAGAAAGGGAAAACCCTTTGTGGAGATAGTTTTTTTTATACATCAACGGATGAATACTTTGTTTGTGTGTTAGCAGATGGTCTTGGCAGTGGTGAATATGCAAACGAAGCATCCGTTGCAGTTACTGAGTTGATTAAAGAAAATCATGAAAAATCAGTAGAGGAATTAATGGAACTATCGAACAATGTTCTTATAAAGAAAAGAGGAGCAGCAGTTTGTGTTTTTAAAATAAACTATGCTTCAAAGACCGTTGTTTATAGCTGTGTAGGTAATATTCGATTTTTTCTTTATTCTCCCTCAGGTAAATTGACCTATCCACTCCCGGTAACTGGTTATTTATCAGGAAGGCCTCAACAATATCATACTCAACGGTTTACTTTTGAAAATCATGCGAAATTCCTTGTTTTTTCCGATGGATTTAATATTCAAGGAATCAAAAACTTGCTGAAAGGGTATTTACCTATTAACATCATAGCAGATAACATTGTTGGAAAATATAATAATTTTGACGATGATTCAACCTTTATACTTGGAAGCTTGCTTTAAAAAAGTAAGCTTTTTCTTTTTGTCTAAATAGGTACTAGCTTCAAGCTAACGAGACAAACTAAGCGAAGGAACAGAAATTCCTTTCTGTACATAATAGGCTTTCGTAATACCTTTTGATAAAATAGAAGTAGGAAAAATAAAAGATATTCCTTTTAGTGGATTAAGAGAATGGAAATAATGTATCTTTAGTGATTGTTCGATGGAGTAGAAAGGATAGTGAGTGGTATGGAGAAAGTTTTGGAACAAGAAAAAGGACAGAATTACTTAACTATTATTGCAAAAGAACAGAATGTATCAACTAAACAGGTGAAAAGTGTAATTACGCTAATTGAAGATGGCAATACAGTTCCTTTTATTGCCAGATATAGAAAAGAACAAACAGGTGCATTAGATGAAGTGCAAATTAAGGATATTATCGATCGCTATACATATATTCAAAACTTAGCACAAAGAAAGGAAGAAGTTATTCGTTTAATCGAAGAGCAAGGCAAGCTGACAGAAGAATTGCGTAACAATATTATAAACGCAATCAAACTGCAAGAAGTTGAAGATCTGTATCGTCCGTACAAGCAAAAGCGTCGAACAAAAGCAACCATTGCAAAAGAAAAAGGATTGGAGCCTTTTGCAGAATGGTTGTTGAGTATGAAGAAGAAAAGCTCTTTGGAAGAAGAAGCCCGTAAATATATATCCGAAGAAAAAGAAGTGCTAACAATCGAGGATGTAATCAGTGGAGCGAAAGATATACTAGCAGAGCGCATATCGGATGATGCGGAAAGCAGAAAATGGATAAGAAGTAAGTCGATGCTTACCGGGAAAATCCAATCTAACTCTAAAAATGTAGAGAAGGACGAAAAAAATATTTATGAAATGTACTATGAATATGAAGAACCAGTTAATAAGATTGTTCCTCACCGTACATTAGCTTTAAATAGAGGAGAAAAAGAAGATATTCTAAAAGTAGCCATTATTGTGCCAATAGAAGTGATTACAGCATACTTGGAGAAAAAGTGGATTACAAATGAGCATTCCCCTGCAGCGATGATTATCAAAGAGGCAATAGAAGATGGTTATAAACGTCTAATTCAGCCATCCATTGAAAGGGAAATAAGAAATGAGTTAACAGAAAAGGCTGAGGAGCAGGCAATACATATTTTCTCAGAAAATCTTAGAAATCTATTATTGCAACCACCTCTTAAAGGAAAAATGGTGCTTGGAGTAGATCCAGCCTATCGGACAGGGTGTAAGTTGGCAGTAGTTGATGAAACGGGAAAAGTATTAGAAATTGGTGTGATTTATCCTCACCCACCCGCTTCCAAAAGAGCAGAGGCAGCTACTAAATTTCAAAGTATTATTGATCGCTATGATATTGAAATGATTGCAGTCGGGAATGGTACCGCTTCTAGAGAGACGGAACAATTTGTTGCTGAAATGCTAAGTAAACAAAATAAAGAAATCTACTATTTAATTGTGAACGAAGCTGGAGCAAGTGTTTATTCGGCTTCAGAAATTGCGAGAGAAGAATTTCCGGATTTTCAAGTAGAAGAAAGAAGTGCGGTTTCGATTGCAAGAAGATTGCAAGACCCGCTAGCAGAATTAGTGAAAATTGATCCGAAATCGGTAGGGGTAGGCCAATATCAGCATGATGTTTCACAAAAGAAATTAGCAGAATCCTTACATTTTGTCGTAGAAACAGCGGTTAACCAAGTTGGTGTGAATGTAAATACGGCATCGTCCTCTTTATTGCAATATGTAGCTGGTCTTTCGAAAGCTGTTGCTAATAATATCGTAAAGAAACGGGAAGAAGAAGGAAAGTTTAGCAATCGCAAACAATTAAAGAAGATTCCGCGTTTAGGGGCAAAAACATATGAACAGGCAATTGGCTTCTTGCGTGTGTTGGATGGAGAAGAGCCTTTAGATCGAACAGGCATCCACCCAGAGCATTATGATGAAGTGAAGAAACTTCTATCTAAATTAGGGTTTAAGTCACAAGATATTGGTACTCCGGAGTTAAGGGAAGTACTATCTAAAGTTGAAATGAAGGCAATCGCAGAAGAACTTAATATGGGAGAACTTACATTAAAGGATATTATTGATGCATTAGTTCGTCCATCGAGAGATCCACGTGAAGATCTGCCTGCGCCATTATTGAGGAAAGATGTCTTAAAGCTAGAAGATCTACAAACTGGAATGGAGCTACAAGGTACGGTTCGAAATGTAGTCGATTTCGGTGCATTCGTAGATATAGGGGTAAAGCAAGATGGTTTAGTTCATATTTCAAAGCTAAGCAATAAATTTGTTAAGCATCCACTTGATATAGTAAGTGTGGGGGATGTTGTTACAGTTTGGGTAGATAGTGTTGATCATAATAAAGGAAGAGTTGCACTAACTATGTTAAGTCCGAAAGAAGAGAAATAATAATAACCAAGGATTGCCTGCATTTCAGGAAAGGATGAAATGCAGGCAATCCTAATTTTTAGGAAGCTGAGAATAATAGCTAAAGATATGTGTATGCATAATCGAGCATAACGGGAAGTTAACTAGGAGTATTCTTACGGCAATAGTAATACCAACATTGATTTAATAGCTTTACTTGATAGCTGTTTTTTTCGTAGAAAGCTTTTTTGATTTGGTTTTGTAACCAATTAGGCATTATATTCACTCCTTGTCATAATCGTTATAGCTAGGTGATGAACATAGTTCGATGCTTCTGCTGTTTTTTCCATAGTGTCTAAAGAGAAGGAAGAAAAATAGATGTGAATGATTATCTTCTTAATCAAACATAAAGATTCTTCTCTAAATGGTGTAAGGTAAGAAAGTGCTTTGATTTTAAGCAGTATTATATAATTGTATTAGTTTTGTAAGGTATAAGATTATTGTATGCTATAATAGTTTGTCTTGTTGAGGGGGGATGAGCGGAACGATGACAAATGAGGAATTACAACGATTGGTTGAGGATATTTCATGGGAATATTTTGAAAGAAAGTTTGAACATAAAGCATCTTTTAATCCTAGATTGCGAACTACTGGCGGTAGGTATTTATTGAGCTCTC
>NZ_DALZDK010000056.1:19974-20478 GCF_031978665.1 Niallia sp.
TGGTGGGATTAGATGAGTTAATAGGAATTATTAAGCATGAATTATGTCATTATCACCTTCATTTATTAAAAAGAGGATACCAGCATAAGGATGCTGACTTTAAGACTCTTCTTAAAAGAGTTGGTGGTCCTAGATTTTGTTCTTCTTTACCAGATGAAATCAAAAAAGGAAAATCGAAGAGAGTTCTTATTTATTCTTGTGTTTCATGTAAACAGAAATATACTAGGAGAAAAAGAATGGATATAAAAAAGTACGTTTGTGGGAAATGTAGAGGAAGATTAAAATTAGAGGAAATAATTAGTATGGATAAGTGATTTTAGCTAGAGGAATTTTATTTTAAAAAAAGTTTTGAAAGGCGCTTGACTTATTGTTTATATGTCCTTATAATGTAAAGAGTCGACAAGAGAGCAGCTGGTTAACACACTGCCAATGACTATCTCGTTTTGATAGTGGACAAGTCGAATATTATTCCGCAGTAGCTCAGTGGTAGAGCATTCGGCTGTT
>NZ_DALZDK010000057.1:0-6435 GCF_031978665.1 Niallia sp.
GTACCCTACAGGTAGACTTTTTTTTAGTGTCTACTCTATAGGGTACATTTTATTCACTTGGAGGACTTTTTGTTCTTTTTACCTTATTTACTAAACCTTCTTCCTTTCAATATTATATTGCAAGTAGTCCATCTATTCATTGGAATGAGGAAGCTTTATTAAAAGAACTATATTTTTTCCCAGAAAGATTAAACGATATAGCTTCCAGTAAATTACTCCTAACAGTTGGTGATAAAGAGAAATCACATTTCTCGAATATGCATCAAAAAGCGATAAATCTCTCTGAGAAGTTATCCAATTACCGTGGAAAGACATTCGAACACTTCTTCCATGAATTTAAGAATGAGAATCATCTTTCTGTACTCTTACCACTTATCAATAAAACGATTGCCTTTTTGAATGATAAGATTTAAGTTGATGGATTAATTTTTAAAAAAAAGTACCCAAAGCATGCCAATTAACTACTTTGGTATGCTTTGGGTACATCTAATGCTTAATCCCTTTCCTTAACTTACTAAGCTCTCACCCTGTTGCAACTGATACATCTGATAATATTTCCCTTTTCTATCCATCAATTCATCGTGATTGCCTTTTTCGATTATCTCTCCATGATCAAGTACAATAATTTGATCAGCATTGCGAATCGTCGATAGTCGATGGGCAATAATAAAAGTTGTTCTTCCTTCTTTCAGTACTTCCATCGCCTGTTGAATGATTTGCTCTGTTTCGGTATCAATACTGCTTGTTGCTTCATCTAAAATAAGAATCGCTGGATCAAAGGCTAGAGCTCTCGCAAAGGAAATAAGCTGTCTTTGACCACTTGAAAGAGTACTTCCTTTCTCAATTACTGGCTCATCGTACCCTTTTTCTAAATGCTTTAATACCCTATTTGCCCCTACATCCTTTAATGCTTTCTCCACCGTTTCTCTTGAAATGGAAGGATCATTTAAGGTTACGTTTGAGGCAATTGTACCTGTGAATAGAAATGGATCCTGAAGCACAATTCCCATATGTTTACGAAGATCTTGCTTGGAAAAAGACGTGATATCTTTTCCGTCTATTAGGATTTTCCCTGATTGAATATCATAGAAACGGAATAAAAGATTCATAATAGAGCTTTTTCCAGATCCAGTATGACCTACTAATGCGATTGTTTCTCCTTGCTTTGCCTCAAAAGAAATATTTTTCAAGACATAATCATTTTCTTTATAGGCAAAGTTTACTTGATCAAACGTTACATTTCCTTTATAGCGTTCCAATGAAACATCCTTCACATCTATTCCATCTTCATCCAATAATTCAAATACTCGTTCCCCTGCAACGAGGGCTTGCTCTAGATTAGCCAGTTGATTGACAATCCCTTGCACTGGCTGAAATAGACGGTTTATATAGTCAACAAAAGCGTAAAGCATCCCAAGTGAAAGTGCTGTTGTTGCCGATAAAGATTGACCAGCAACATACCAGATGAACACCACAAACACAATGTTTCTTAATACATTCACCAGGTTATGAGAGGTGAGACTATTTAAATTGAGCATTTTATTTTGGTAACGGAAATGCTCCTTATTTAAATCCTCAAATTCTTTTCTTGTTTGCTTTTCTTTTCCAAAGGCTTGAATGATGTGCATCCCTTGAATCGATTCGTTTACCATTCCATTAATATCGCTGATTTTTGCACGAATAACGTGATTATAGCGGGAAGCAAATTTACGGTAGCCAATCATCCATACATATAAAATTGGGAGCAAAATTAAGCAAATCGCTGCCAGTGGCGGATTTAGGATAAATAGAGCAATATAAATTCCGATTATGTTAATTCCACTTGAGAAAAAATTCGAGAGAACTGTTACGTACAATTCCCTAATTGCCTCCGTATCATTTGTTACCCTAGCAACTACTTTACCAGCAGGAAGATTATCAAAGTATTTGATCGGCAACCGCTGAATTTGAGCAAATACGTCTTCTCGCATTTTTTGAATAATTCGGTTGGCTGACTTTTGTAATAAATAATGCTGTCCATATTGAAAAATAGCAGAAATAATGACTAAACCAAAGTAAAAAGATAGCAATTTCAAAATTGGTGTAATCTCTGGCTTATAAAAGTCAAATACTTCGGAATGTGTTAAAGCAGTGGCAGGATAGGTTGCCACTTCCCCCTCTCTGCTGATAGTCAATGTTCCGTTCGCAAATTGCCGACTACCATCAAAGGAAATCGTTCCATCTACAAATAAAAACTGTCTTCCGACCTGAAGTATTCTAGCCTCTTCAAGCTTTTCGTCATCTTTTTCAAGATACACTGCTTTTTTGTAGAAATTCCCTTTATATGCTACTGCGTCGCTAGCTGGTTCTGTTTGATACCAAAGAGATTCAATCCCTGTAATATGATCATCGATTACTTTTTTCGCAACAAACGGTCCTGCAAGGTCGGCGATAACCGCAATGGTCAGCATGATTAATGCCGCAATAATAATTCCTTTAAATCTTAATGCATATTGAAATAATCGTTTTCCTGTCGTCATGCTTTCACCTCTACTTCCCCTGCATCTACTTTTGCCTGTTGCGTTATATACTGTTCTTTATACCAGCCGTTCTGTTCCATTAACTCCTCATGTGTTCCATGCTCCGTGATATACCCATTTTCCATAACAATAATTTGGTCGGCATGCTGAACAGCTGTCATTCGATGTGTTGTAATAATCGTTGTTTTTGCTTGTCGTTCCTGCTTTATATTCGTGATAATCCTTTGTTCTGTTTTTGCATCTACCGCTGATAAAGAATCATCTAATATTAAGATTTCGGGCTTACGAATAAGGGCTCTAGCAATCGATATACGCTGCTTTTGTCCGCCAGACAACGCGACTCCTTTTTCCCCAACAAGTGTCTCTAGCCCTTCCGGAAGCATTTCAATATCCTGTTTAAAAGATGCAAGACTAATTGCTTCCTCTAATTCCTCTTCGGTAGCACCTTCTTTTCCAAATAAGATATTTTCTCTCACTGTTTTAGAAAAAAGAACGTGATCTTGGGGAACGTAGCCAATCCAACCTCTTAATGTATGTAAATCAATCGAATCAATGCTATTCCCGTTAATCGCAAGCTTGCCTTCCCCTTTCGGATACTCTCTAAGCAACTGTTTAATAATCGTCGTTTTCCCACTACCTGTTTTCCCAACAATTCCAACAGTTTCTCCTCTTCTAATCGTTAAATAGATATCGCGAAGATTTTCTTGTTTAGACGATGGATATTGAAACTGTGCATCCTTTAACTCGATTATGTCAGGAGTGCCAACTTCCTTGCCATTTTCCGGACAAATTACATCTGCTTTGTAATTTAATGTTTCCTGCACACGATCTAATGAAGCATTCCCTCGCTGCATGACATTCATTAATTCCCCCACCGCAAACATTGGCCAAACAATCATACCTAAATAAACATTGAATGTAACAAGCTGCCCAATCGTTAACTGTTGCTGAAATACTAGGTAAGCTCCATAACCAAGTCCAATAAGATAGCTTAATCCAACAAGAATCCGAACAGTCGGATCAAATAAAGAATCAATTTTGGCTACACGTAAATTCTTCTTATATACATCTTCCGTAAAATTGTGGAATTGTTTTTCTTCTTCTTTTTCTAAAACGTAAGCACGGATAACACGCACCCCTGAAATCGATTGAAGGACACTATCATTCATGTCGCCAAATGCATCCTGTGCTTCCATAAACCGTTTATGGATTCTTTCTCCGTATATTTGCATAATGACCGCCATAATAGGCAATGGTAGAATCGCAGCAAGCGTTAATTTCCAGCTTACCGTAATAACCATCGTAATTAAAATCGTCAGCATAAATATCGTAGAATCGACCAATGTTAAAATTCCAAACCCAGCAGTAACCGATACGGCCTTCAAATCATTGGTTGCTCTCGCCATTAAATCTCCTGTTTTATTTTTTTCAAAAAAGGTTGGAGTCATCTTTAATAGGTGATTCATGAATTTGCTTCTCAATTTCAATTCGAGGATATTTGCCCCGCCAAATAGCTTATACATCCAAAAATAGGTGATTATATATGTACTAATCGTGATTCCTGTAACGACAAGTATATATATAATTGTTTTATTGCTCGTCAATGTTCCAATTGTTAGTTCATCAATAAACATTCCTAAAATTCTTGGAGGTAGCACCTCAATAAATCCGACTAATATTAATAAAATAATAGCTATCGTATAGCTCTTCCAATGCTCTTTAAAAAACCATTTTAATTTAAAAAATATGGAAAACATCCACTCATCCCCTGTCTCTCTTCTTCTTTACTTACTAGCCACTTTCTAAATCCTTTAACGTATTTCTTGCTTCTTTTACGGATACAATCATCACTTTTCCTCCTTCACTAGTTAATTAGAAAATAAATGCTTCGTCACTTTGTTTGCACTTGCCTATATTTTTCCACAAAAAAAGAGACAGACCGCAACCATGCGATCCATCTCTTAATGACAGAAAAATACACAGGTTACCTATAATGGTAACCAACTATTCTATGCAAAATTATCGATAAGAAAAGAAAAGGTTACCAGCATATGAAGTTGTAAATGAATAATGTCTATTTAATCTTCTCATCGGTAACCCTTCCTTTCTCTACATTTATTTTCCAATATACTTGAAGATTAACATGTAGTTTTTACAAAGTCAATTGCAAATATTTCGAAAATAAAAGTATTTAATAATTTAATTGCACCTCTTTTTCCCCTGCTACTTCGTCTTTCTCCTCCTTTTCTTTCGCCAATTTCGGTAACACTAAGCTGTAATAGCCACCGATAAAAAGAAAACATGCGCCAACAAACCAATAAATAATCTCTATAGAGAACCAATTAGGATAACCGATTGAAATAATTCCGAGCGTAATCGATTGCGAGAGCATCATTAGAGGAGTAATCCATCCTTGTACCCTTCCCATCATCTTCGGCTCGATAATCGTAGGCATCCAGCCACCGATTGCAATATTAATCATTGGTAAGCCTAGTGCTAAGAAAAAGCAAATGATTAAATAGAAAACGATGTTTGTTGCATAAGACGCTAGAATGGTCATGACAGCTATATAAAATGCCCCAATAATAATCAACTTAAATAATTTTACCTTTTGTGTAAGAAGAGAAGAAAGGAAGCTTCCAATCATTACTCCTGCTCCAAAGACAATCCCCAAATAAATGGACACTTGTTCATAATTATCAGGCGCTAATTTATATTTTAAAATAAACACTTGCATGACACTAAATCCGCCATTTACTATGCCAAAAGCAATAAATCCATAAATTAACGCTAGCAATAATTTATTTGATAGAATGTACTTTAACCCAATCATAAAGTCACTCCATATAAATCGAATGTTTAAATCTTTTAACGAATGATTGCCATTTGGCTGACGAACACTTTCATTCAGCTTCATTGATTTTATAAGAAGACCACTAATGGTTAAAGTAACAACATCTACTAATATTGCTCCGTAAATCCCTAATGTCCAGTATACAAATATACCAATAGCATTACCAAATAGCATAAAGATACTATTAACGAATTGATTAAGTCCTGCTGCCGTTGTATAATCTTCTTTTTTCAATACACCTTGAAGGATGCCTTGTTCTGCAGGAAAAAAAAATTTCTGAACAGCACTTCTAATAAATAGGGTTAGAAAGATAAGTGGTATCCAGCCAATAAAAACTGCCCCTAGTAGACATAGCGAAAATGCTGCCGCAATCATCTCACAATGATAAGCAATCTTTTGACGATCCAATCGATCTGCCACTACTCCCACTAGAAAAAACACTGCTAAAGTTGGCAAGGAAAACATTAATTCCGTAACAGTAGCATATGCTGGCTGTTCAGAAAAACGATCGAGAATATAAAACATAAAAGCAGTTAAACCAATAACACTACCCATTTGTGATGTGACATTTGCAATAAATAATCTGGTGAAGCTCACGTTTTTGAATATTTCTGTAAATTTTTCCATTTCTTATCCCTCATCCTTTAGTTGATGAGTTAATTTTATCTTTCTGCCTATAGATGAAGAACATTCATCCGATGGTTTCTGATTCAGTCTTTAGACGGAAATAAATTCCATTATAAAGTCCGATACCAGATTGTTTTCTTTTCGAAATAAAGCTTGGCTATTTAGCGAAGTGGAAACGGGATGAATTGTCGGCTCTAATACCTTTTACTCTTTGCTTCGACACTCTGCTTTTCAGTTTTCATCCGGATGATGAACGCCACTTTTTGCTTCGACACCCTGCTTTTCGGTTTTCATCCGGCTGATGAACACCACTTTTTGCTTCGACACTCTGCTTTTCGGTTTTCATCCGGATGATGAACGCCACTTTTTGCTTCGACACTCTGCTTTTCGGTTTTCATCCTCTTAATGAACACCATTTTTCTCTTCGACACCCTG
>NZ_DALZDK010000057.1:6535-19231 GCF_031978665.1 Niallia sp.
AACACCACTTTTTGCTTCGACACTCTGCTTTTCGGTTTTCATCCGGCTGATGAACGCCACTTTTCTCTTCGTCGCTCTGCTTTTCGGTTTTCATCCTCTTAATGAACACCATTTTTCTCTTCGACACCCTGCTTTTCGGTTTTCATCCTCTTGATGAACGCCACTTTTTGCTTCGACACCCTGCTTTTCGGTTTTCATCCTCTTAATGAACACCATTTTTCTCTTCGACACCCTGCTTTTCGGTTTTCATCCGCTTGATGAACACCACTTTTTGCTTCGACACTCTGCTTTTCGGTTTTCATCCGGCTGATGAACACCACTTTTCTCTTCGTCGCTCTGCTTTTCGGTTTTCATACGCTTATTAAAGTTAAAACCAATTGATATTCCCACGAAAAAACAGCACAAAAATAGGCTGCCCTCATTTAGATAGTTAGTCTTTTCATATAAAGACTAACTCAAATAGGACAGCCTATTTATCTACTTTATTTATACACTGCTTATTCGCCTAAAAGTTCCTTAAAACGTTCTTTCGACTCTTTTTCATCAAAACTAGAAAAAATTCGAAAATGATCTTCATCAATTATCCGAAAATGCTGACTAATGATATTCTGTTGAAGAATAAATCCGTTCTTTTTTTCTACTTCTCTCCACCATACTTTTCCACCCATGGTTTTCTCTTTTCGATAATCCATTCCATCTCGAGCAACGGTTTCTAATACCTCTAACGGTTCATTACCAAATAAAAAGCGAACTGTTTCTGTCTCTCTAAAAAGCGCGCAAACAGCTACTACAGTAGACCAACCTGCGTATAATCTACCTTTCTCAATTTGCACCAAGGTCTTTTTTGATAAACCAATAACCTCGGCCATCTTATCTTGGGTATATCCCGCTTCTGTGCGTATTAATCTCATTTTTTCTGATACACTCTCAATAATTTCTTCTCTAGTCAAAGTTTCTTCATTCCCTTATTAGTTATGTGTAATTTTACACCATTATAAATATTATAAGCTTCCTTTGCATAAATATCAATTTAAAACTATTAGATATTCAAAATTATTCATTGTTTATTTATTCACAATTTAAAAGAAAAAGCCCTTGCTTTCCTAAATCAGAAAACAAAGGCTTACTCTTATGATAGATTATAGTTCGCTAATGAATCTTTTAATTCCTCATTATTACTCTTCATTATTTCTGCTGTTTTTGCAACATTTCCAATAGCAGAGGTTTGCTCATCTGTGCTAGAAGCAATTTGTTCCACCGCTGCAGCTACAGACTCTGATACTTCTGACACCTTGGCAATGGAACGAGAAATATGATTATTTTGCTCTACAACTCGGTTTAGTTCTACCGTCATTTCTTTAACCGCTTCAATATTATTGATAACAGCTTTTGCAATCGCAATAAATTCTTTTTCTGTATCCTTCACCGCTGTATCTAACGCCGCTGTTTGGTTTGTCGTTTCATAAATCGACATAACCGTACTTTCCATTTCCTTTTCGATATTTTGAATCATATCTTGGATTTGTTTAGTTGCGGCATTTGTCTCTTCTGCTAAATTTCTCACCTCATTAGCAACTACAGAGAAGCCTTTTCCGTGTTCACCAGCTCTTGCCGCCTCAATACTTGCATTTAAAGCAAGAAGATTTGTTTGTTCTGCAATTCTATTAATGGTGGAAGTAATTTTTGAAATATCTAGTACTTTCTGGTATAAACTGCTTATTCCAATACTTACATCATTTGTCGACTTGCTTGCATTCTCATTACATATTTTCAGAGAATTAATCGTCTTTTGTCCATTATGCGATGCTTCTTGTGCATTTTCAGTCGCTTGTTTTATGATTTGATTTTTCGCTTCCATATTATCAATCGAAGTAGTAAGACTATCTATCTCTCTTTTTACTTCTTCTAATTCGGACGCCTGGCTAACAGCTCCCTCAGCAATTTCAGCCATTGCTCTGCCAATTTCCTCGGAACTTGCCAATGTTTCTTCCGCAATAACGGAGACGTCACTTGCTTGACTCATTCCATTTTCATTCACTGTTTTTAAATTTGATACCAGAAAAGAAAATTTTTCCTGTAATTGATCAATAGACCGACTTAGTTGACCAATTTCATCTTTTGAATTGTAGCTATATTCAACAGCTAAATGCCCCTGAGACAACTTATTCACTTTGTCACTTAGGCGGGATAATGCAGTAAATTTGCTTTTCATTAGAACATAAAAAACAAATGAACTTAATAAAGTAAATATAACAACTGCACCTATTATGATTAAATAATGGCTGGATGTGTACGTTATTGCTGCTTCTATGTTTTCGTTTTTTGCAACATAAAATCCAACAAATGCACTAATTAATGTACTAATCAGGATGAGCACATTCACTACAACGAGCAATTTCACTTTAAAACTATCTTTCTTTTTCATTACGAAACATCCTCTCTTCCACCGTCCATATTAAGGGGCATTTCTAAGCAAATACCCATTTTAAAAAAACGCTTTCACTGATAATAGCGTATACATTAGGTATGCCATGGTTATGTCTCTATATCTTTTATATCGGTAAATTTTACCCATTTTCAAGTCTATATTTGCAATATTTTATAAAAAGCGCTGCAATTTTTTCGGAAAGCACTAAGCCTAATATACCGCCTAATTTTCACTGAATAGCTTTATTTCATCCGTTTATGAGCCAAAACTTTTTCTTCGCATAAAATACAACGATATCTCCTTCTTAGAAAATTAGAAAGGATGAAAGATGTTGTTTAATATTTTTGTAGATCAACAGATTAGATTGCGACTATTAGAGGTAAAAGACTCCAATGAACTTTTTCAAATCGTTAATCAAAATAGGAAGTATTTAAGGGAATGGCTTCCATGGGTAGATCAAATAACCTCTCCCTATCAATATCAAAACATTATTCCATTATGGGATAAACTTTTTACGGAACAAACGGAACTAAATGCAGGCGTTTTTTTCCATGGAAAGCTAGTAGGTATGATTACCTTACAACAAATTGATTGGGCTAGCCGCAAAGCAAGCATTGGCTATTTTTTAGCTGAGGATGCTCAAGGACATGGAATCATGACGAAGGCTGTAGCTGCTATGCTGAATTATGCTTTTTATTATTTAAAGTTAAATCGAATTGAAATACAATGCGGGGTAAGAAATGTAAAAAGCCAAGCTATTCCTGAAAAGCTCTCCTTTACGAAGGAAGGAATTATAAGAGATGGCGAATTTCTTTATGACCATTACCACGATTTATATTCCTATAGTATGCTGGCAAGAGAATGGGCAGCCAAATATTAATTTCCACGTCTATGCCTGGAATGAGGATGATAACAAAATAAGTTAAATCCTCTCCCCTCTTCACTCCTACATTTTATTTTACGAAGGAAAAGGTTTAATATAATAACATAGAAGATTTAAAATACGAAAATATGGATAAATACTTCTTTGATAACAAATGAATGGTGATGAAAGAAATAATGCTTGGAATGCAACTACTATTAATAGTCATACTAACCGCTTTTTCAGCCTTTTTTGTGGCAACAGAATTTTCTATCGTTCGCGTAAGACCTGCTAAGATTGAACAGCTTGTAGAAGAAGGACATAAAAATGCCCTTTCTGTAAAAAAAATTATTGAAAATATGGATAGCTATCTATCTGCTTGTCAGCTAGGAATAACCATTACCTCTTTAGGATTAGGCTGGTTAGGCCAACCAACGATTTTAAAATTGATTCAGCCTTTAATGAAAGAAGTTTCTGTTCCAACTGCTCTGTCACAAGGATTAGCGTTTGCTATCTCTTTTTCCATTATTACATACATTAATGTGGTGATTGGGGAGCTTTTTCCAAAGTCTGTCGCTATTATACTTACAGAAAAAATCTCATTATTAGTAAGTAAACCACTTATCTGGTTTTACAACCTCATGTATCCCTTTATTTGGATCTTAAATACATCGTCAAGACAAGTAGCAAAATTATGGGGAATTACGGATCCAACTGCCAATAATGATGCATTATCGGAGGAAGAGCTACAAATTGTACTGAAAGAAAGTTACAAAAACGGTGAAATTAGTTTATCTGAGTATAACTATGTTAATCGCATTTTTGAATTTGATAACCGGTTAGCAAATGAGATTATGATTCCACGTACAGAAATGATCACATTATCTGACAATATATCGATGGAAGAAGCAATAAATATCATTCAAAGAGAACGGTATACTAGATATCCTCTTACCAAAAAGGAGGATAAAGATATCATCATCGGTTTTATTCATATAAAACAACTACTCACTGACTGGATAAAAAATAATGTTGAAAATAAAACATTATTGGACTATGCTCAACCCATTATTCATATAATGGAAGCCACACCTATACAAGCTGTTTTTTTAAAGATGCAAAAAGAAAGATCCTCTATTGCCATTCTTCATGATGAATTTGGCGGTACTGCGGGTCTTATTACAGCAGAAGATATATTAGAGGAAATTGTCGGTGAAATTAGAGATGAGTTTGATGAAGAGGAAACACCGCTTATTCAAAAAATAAATGATCATCACTATATTCTTGATTCCAAGCTTCCAATAACAGAAGTAAACAACCTGCTATCACTTTCAATCGATAGAGACGAACTTCATACACTTGGCGGCTGGATCTTATTTCAAAACCCCAATTTTAAAAAAGGGGAAACCCTCGAATATAATGGATATATATTTAAAATTGACAAAATGATTCGCCAGCATATTTTCACTTTTGATGTTCAAAAAATTCCATCACCTTTAACTTAAAAAGATAATTCCCTTTTATCATTTTATCTTAACTATTACGATGAAACTTTTGTCCAGGCTATGGTTTCATCGTAAAACCTACTACTTCTTCCTCTGTAACGAAAAGGAATTAAGTGAATAGAGTACATGAATATTCCTTTTTCTTCATATATTTTTATTGTAGACAGAAAATTTAAACAAGTTAGCGTTATCATGGTTTGACTTGATAGTTTGGCTTACCGTATAATTGATAATAAAATTAAACTAATGTGAGGTGGTATAATGGGATTGTTTATCTAAATGAAGAACTTCATGCCCCTTCTTTCTTTAATACGATTATTATACTAACTCATACAACAGACCTCGTTTATTAAGAAAAATAGATAACACAACGAAAAGTGGCTTACTTAATGTACATTGGATTCTTTCAATCTGAATTAATCAGGAGGTGACTCCTTACTCGGTATACGAGATAAGGAAATTTATTTGGACATATTTAACTTGGTTATAATAGCCATTTTAATTGCTTTGACTGCTTTTTTTGTAGCTTCAGAGTTTGCTATTATTAGAGTTCGTAGTTCAAGGATTGATCAGCTTATAGAGGAAGGCTATAAAAATGCCCTTTCAGCCAAAAAGGTTACAAGCAATCTTGATGAATATTTATCTGCCTGCCAACTTGGCATAACCGTTACCGCCCTTGGTATTGGCTGGATTGGAGAAGAAACTTTACAGCATTTTTTATCGCCTTTGCTTCAAATCATCCATGTTCCTGAAAAAGCCATAACCGTTTTATCCTTCTCTTTAGCCTTCACCTTTATTACTTTCTTACATGTAGTAGTAGGGGAGCTGGCTCCAAAAACATTTGCTATTCATAAGGCAGAGAAAATTACTTTATGGGCAGCAAAGCCTTTAATCCTATTTTATAAAGTGCTCTATCCCTTTATCTGGTCTTTAAATGGTTCTTCCAGAGTCATTACAAGAATGTTTGGACTTAAGTCTGTTTCTGAACACGAATTGGCTCATACGGAAGAGGAACTACGTATTATAGTATCGGAAAGTTATAAAAATGGGGAGATTAATCAATCCGAATTTAAGTATGTGAACAACATATTTGATTTTGATGATCGCATCGCCAAAGAAATTATGGTACCTCGAACAGAAATGATTTCACTTGAACAATCAAGCACATTAGATGAATTACTCCATCTTATT
The DNA here is from genome assembly GCF_031978665.1 of Niallia sp. Taxonomy (NCBI): domain Bacteria; kingdom Bacillati; phylum Bacillota; class Bacilli; order Caryophanales; family Bacillaceae; genus Niallia; species Niallia sp. Next base: position 12,522 of record NZ_DALZDK010000057.1, read on the forward strand.
CAGCAAGAACAATTTACTAGATATCCGATTACTGATGGAGATAAAGATCATATTATCGGCATGATTAATGTGAAAGAGCTAATGACAGAATTATTAAAAACAAAAGATTTAACAACGAGAACATTAGAACCGTATATAAGGCCAGTTATTCGAGTGATAGAAACGTATCCGATTCAAGATTTACTATTAAAAATGCAAAAGGATCGTATCCATATGGCAATATTAATGGATGAATATGGCGGAACATCTGGGTTAGTAACAGTAGAAGATATTATTGAGGAAATTGTTGGAGATATATGGGATGAATTTGATAGTGATGAAATCCCTACCATTCGTACAATTAAAGAAAATCACTATATATTGGATGCTAATTAATGAAGTAAATGCTTTACTTCAAATAGACATAAACGATGAAGTAATCGATACATTGGGTGGCTGGATTCTTACCTCCCATTATGAAGCTGCTGAAGGGGATATCATTGACTACAAGTCTTATTCCTTTAAAATTTTAGAGATGGAAGAACATCATATTAAATATGTGGAAGTGAAAAAATTACCCGCAACCATGGAGCAACAACAAACAAAGCATATTACGATGAAGCAATCTGTTCCTTCCCCTTCCTCCGAAGCTGAAATTGTATCATAATATCTATTTAGCCTTTACCTCGAATATCTGGTAAAGGCTAAATTTTTTCTAAGATAGATGGGTTATCCTGCTTTTAAGCATGGAAACACCCTCTCGTTAATCATTCACTTTCGATTCATCAAATTTATAGCCGACACCCCAGATAGTATGAATGAATGGCTGCTCTTTCGTGCCAATTTTATTTCTTAACCGCTTAATATGGACATCTACCGTTCTTTCATCTCCATAGAACTGATAGCCCCAGACTCGATCTAGTAACTGCTCTCTAGTAAAAACCTGTTTTGGGTTACTAATTAGATAATAGAGCAGATCAAATTCTTTCGGTGTCAAATTAGTAAGGACTTGATCATTGTATACCACTTCTCTCGTTTCCTTACTGATTTTAAAATGCTCGGTCGTAAGCGATTTATCATCCACTTGATTTGTTGTTTCTTTTTGATATCTTCTAGTCACGGCTTTAATACGGGCCATGAGCGTCAAGGGGCTAAAGGGTTTTGTTACGTAGTCATCTGCTCCCATCTCTAGTCCAAGTACTTGATCTGATTCACTGTCTTTTGCTGTGAGCATGATAATCGGAACCGAACTAACCTCTCTAATTCTTCTACAAATCGTAACACCCTCCATACCTGGTAACATCCAATCAATGATGATAATATCCCAGTTCTGGTTTTCCAAAAAGAAGTCTAACGCTTCTTTTCCATTATGAATGAATTTACCTTCATATCCTTCCTTTAGGAAAAACATCTCTAACATAGAGCAAACACTTTCATTATCTTCGATTACGAGTATTTTCATCCTAACACTTCCTATTTACTAGCGTACCTTCATTTTATATCTATTATAGCAGATGTTGTTAGAAACTATGATACCCTCGTAGCTAATGAAGAGAAAAAATATGGAATCTAAATAGAAGTTTTATATGGAACTGATTGTTAAAGTTGGGATAGCAATGTTTTTGAATTTTCAAATCCAATTTCCTATTCTATTCAATAGAAGTCTTAATGAATTAGCGAAAAACAAATCTTTGCCCTATCTGCATAAAAATCTTTTCATTTGTAATAAACTAATAGAATAAACTATTCTATTTAATAACACCAAGTATAAAGGAGTTATTGAAATGATTCATTCCCTAGCTATAACGAAGAACAACCAACTAATCCCTGACCTATCGATTGAAGAAATTTTGGATGGAGATTATAAATGGTTTTGGGTAGACTTTGATCAGCCAACCGACAAGGAAATCGAGAAATTACGTCATCCATTTGCGTTTCATCCCTTATCAATAGAAGATTGTCTCCATAATTTACAACGACCTAAAATTGACTATTTTGAAACGTATACTTTTTTTGTCACCCATTGTCTAAATCCCAAAACAGTAAAAAAAGACGAGCTTAATATTTTCTTAGGGGAAAATTTTATTGCCACCTTTCACCTTCATGCTTCCGTTGAAGTAAATGCTGTAAAAAAATTATTAACAAATGAAGATATTGGCACTTGGACACAATATACGGTTCTTTATCAGCTATTAGATCATCTTGTGGATAATTATTTTCCAATTGTTTATGAGATTGAGGATTCCTTAGCAGAGATTGATGAAAATCCTACCAATAAAACAATGGAAGTATTGCTTGATGAATTATTTTCGACTAGGCATCACCTTCTCTCCTTACGTCAATCTGTTGTTCCAATGAAAGATTTGGTATATAAAATGATTAATAACGAAAAACTAGCTGCTCTCTTAATGAAAAGAGAATATTATTCTGATATTTATGATCACTTATTAAAAATCAGTGAATTGATTGAATCGAATCGAGAATTGACGACAGATATAAGAGATAGTTATCTATCCTATAATTCTCATCATTCCAACAGAATTATGCAAATCCTTACCGTCATAACAACTATTTTTATGCCACTTAGCTTTTTAGCCGGGTTATATGGAATGAACTTTGTAAATATGCCTGAGCTCCAATGGAAATATGGATATTTTATCCTTTTGTTTCTAATGGCAAGTATTGGAATAGGGATGTTTATATTGTTCAGAAGAAAAGGCTGGTTTAAGTAAAGCGCTTTTTTTCCTCACATTTTACTGCTTTTATTATTAAAAGCAGAGCTTGGACGCATATATTTTAAAACTATTATGATAAAATAGAATTATCTATCTATTCTTTTTTTATTGCACGATTTTTTACATAGAATTTCTTATATTGGGGGGATTGATGATGGAGTCATCAAATGTACAAACAGAGGCTTTTCTAGAAAAACCACAGCATAAAATTATGCCAAAAAGAGTTTTAGCAAGCAGGATATTTTTCATTATTATCGGCAGTATTTTAATGGGAGTTGGCATTGAAGAGTTTCTCGTTCCAAATCAAATATTAGATGGAGGAATTGTTGGAATCTCCATTATTCTATCCCACTTATCTGGAGCAAAGCTTGGTTATTTTATCTTTCTACTTAATATTCCCTTCTTCTACATTGGCTACAAGCAAATTGGTAAGACCTTTACCTTATCTACCATGCTAGGCATCACCGTTCTTTCTCTTACTACGATTTTATTGCATGATGTACCGGTATTTACGTCTGATTTACTTCTCGCAACTGTTTTCGGTGGTATTATCCTCGGCATTGGGGTTGGAATCGTTCTTCGTTTTGGTGGCTCTCTTGATGGAACAGAAGTATTAGCTCTCCTATTTAGTAAAAAAAGTCCTTTTTCTGTTGGTGAAATCATCATGTTTTTTAATGTCTTTATCTTTATATGCGCTGGATTTGTTTTTTCCTGGAATCGGGCTATGTATTCATTAATCGCTTATTTTATCGCTTTTAAAGTAATTGATATTGTAATAGCTGGCTTGGATGAATCAAAATCAGTTTGGATTATTAGTGATCAGTCAGAAATTATCGGAGAAACGATACTTGCCAGACTTGGACGCGGTGTCACTTATTTGAAAGGAGAAGGTGCCTATACAGGTGATACAAAAAAAGTTATTTTTTGTGTCATTAATCGCTTAGAAGAGGCAAAACTTAAAACAATTATTGAAGAATTAGATTCTACTGCTTTTCTTGCAATTGCCAATATCTCGGAAGTTCGTGGTGGTAGGTTTAAGAAAAAAGATATTCATTAAAATATTTTTATTTCTTCAACGCCTAAAAAACAAGGTTTAACTCGTTTTTTAGGCTCCCTCTTTTTTCTACCTTCATCTATTACTCCCCCTTTATGTTCAGTTTTTTTAGCCAAGTGGAAAGAGAATTATAAGGAATAGGTTTAATTCTCTCCGTTTTTGTAAAAAATTTCATTTGATAGGAGGATCAGAGTTGCGAAAAAACATAACCATTTCCATCTTAACATTATCATGCATTGTTTGTTTGTTATGGTTAATTGGCTTAGGATGGATATTAGTTGACTATAACAATCATCCAGATACACCTCTTCAAACAATTGGTCAAGAACAACAAAAAGAGATAGAAGCAGATGGCGTACGCCTTTTAGCTCTAGGTGATTCTCTAACTCGAGGTACAGGTGATGATACTGGCAAAGGGTATATTGGCTATCTAAAGGAATCTTTGGCAGAAAAAACCGAAGCGGAAATTACGATTTCTAACTATGGAATAAAAGGATTAACCACCGATCAATTGGCCGTTCAATTAACAAAGCAAGAAATACAAAGACAAACAGCAAATGCTGACCTTCTCTTTATTACAATAGGTGGAAATGACCTTTTCCAGGGTGGACAATCCCTCACTGAAATAGAAGAAGATTCTATTTCTAAATTGCTGACTACCTATTCTAAACAACTGAATGTTGTACTGACAACGATTCGCTCTGTTAATAAAGACGCACCCATCTATTTAATAGGCTTATATAATCCTTTTAATGATTTGGAAAATAGTGCATTAACCTCTCAGATAGTCCGAACTTGGAATAATGCTACAGCTGAAATATGTGCTAATTACCCTCGAGCCATTTTTGTGCCAACCTACGATATATTTCAGCAAAATGTTCAGCAATATTTATATTCAGATCATTTCCATCCGAATAAGAAGGGCTATCAGCTGATGGCGGAACGTGTCGCATCCCTTATCTCCTGGGAGGTAAATGAAAATGAGTGAGATTACATTATCTGTTCAACACTTGACCAAAAGAATTGGAAAACGAGACATTATTAAAGACATTAGCTTTGAATTAAAAAGTGGAGAAGTATTTGGGTTTCTTGGACCCAATGGAGCTGGCAAAACGACGACGATTCGAATGCTAGTTGGATTAATCAAACCAACCTCTGGCCAAATATCCATTTGTGGTTACGATGTAAAAAAGGATTTTTCCAAGGCTATGGAGCGCTTAGGCTGTATTGTAGAAAATCCAGAATTATATCCTTACTTAACTGGTTGGGAAAATCTACAATATTTTGCCCGAATGTTAACAAATACAGAAGATAAACGAATTACAGAGGTTGTAGAATTAGTAGGATTAACAGATCGCATTCATGACAAGGTAAAAACGTATTCCCTAGGTATGCGTCAACGACTTGGAATTGGACAAGCACTATTAAGCAAACCCAAAGTTTTAATACTAGATGAGCCAACCAATGGATTAGATCCTTCTGGAATTAGAGAAATGCGCCAATTTATTCGTTTTCTTGCGAAAGAGGAAGGTCTAAGTGTATTAGTATCGAGCCATTTATTAAGTGAGATCCAACTATTATGTGATCGAGTATCGATTATTTTAAACGGAAAAATCATCCACACCGAATCGGTACAGACCCTACTAACACAAAGCGAGAAATTAATTTGGCGATTTACTCCTTTAGAAAAAGGTGTGGAAGTCTTGAAAAAACTGTCTCCTTCTGTCCTTATTCAGGAGGATATCGTAATCACCCCTTTTTTAGAAGACGAAGTTTCCAATTGGAGTCGGTCATTGATGGAGGAGAATGTAGATATTAAAGAAATGAATCGACAAATCCCGTCTCTTGAGCATCTTTTCTTAGAGCTTACTGGAGGTGACTCCTCCGGTGAATAAACTTATCTATAATGAGATGCTAAAATTGGTCAAAAGTAAGCGATTATTAGTTGTAACAATCATTATCGGTATCATGATTACGATGTTTACCTACGCTCAATACCGAGAAATGGAAAATGTCAAAAAAAGAATCGGAGATACCGATTGGCGAGTCACGTTACAGCAATCCATCGTTGATATGCAAAATAGAATTGGTTCTAGTGGTATATCGGAAGAATTTCGCTCTCAATTAAAGGTTCGAATTGATCAAAGTCAATATTATCTCGATCATAATATTAATCCACAAGATCCAGGTGCTCCGACCTTTTTAAGAGTATTTCTTGATAATTCCATTCAGCTCCTTCTGCCTTTAATGGTAATGATTATTTCAGCTGATCTAGTTTCATCCGAAAAGAGTCTCGGTACCATTAAACTTTTGCTAACAAGACCGGTAAGGCGATGGAAAATCCTTTTAAGTAAATATATAACGCTTATTCTGTCCGTTTCCTTTATCTTATTTATCTTTGGATTGTTTTCTTATCTTATTTCTGGCCTATTCTTTGGATATACTGGGTGGACCGCTCCCATCTTAACTGGTTTTACCGTGGAAGCTGGTGAATTAAATACTGCCAATGTCCACCTAGTCCCACAATGGCAATATATTTTAATGATTTTTGGACTCGGTTGGTTTGTATCTATTGTAGTAGGTACACTTTCCTTTATGTTTTCCGTTCTCATTAAAAGTACAGCGGCTGGAATGGGAGCAATGCTTGCATTCTTAATTTCTGGTTCTATCATTAGCTCAATAGCATCTTCTTGGGAAGCCGCCAAGTACTTTTTTATGGTGAATCTACGATTAACAGACTATCTGCAAGGAAATATTCCACCAATAGAAGGAATGTCCCTTCCATTTTCCCTCATTGTTCTTACTATTTGGGGAGTCGCTGGAATTGTTATTTCGTTCCTTGTCTTTACGAAGAGAGATATATATTAAAGAAAAGCCATAAAAAAAAGTAAAATGTACCCTATAGAGTAGACACTAAAAAAAAGTCTACCTGTAGGGTACTT
>NZ_DALZDK010000058.1:0-6320 GCF_031978665.1 Niallia sp.
ACCCGTATCTAAGCCCGACCGGCAGAAAAAGCGAGCATCAAGGTAACAGATCCTCTTTCAAAAAAACCAATAAGTGAACAAAGTGCCAATCAGTCCAAGCAAATATTCCACCCACCGTCACCTAATAAAATTTTGGTTTTACATTACCAAAAATAAATATAGACATTTACAACTTCAAGTATATACATTATAATGAAAGCGATAACAGTTCGGAGGTGCCCTTCATGAAAAAAGAGCAGGTAATCAATGAATATCGAGAATATAAAGGCTCTGGGAGAAAGCCCGAAGATTTTGATGCATTTTGGGGCAAGGCGTTACAAGAGCTAGATGAACAAAGCTTAGAGTATACATTAGAAAAGGTAGACATTCCTTCAAAAACGGCGGATTTTTACAACTTGTATTTTACAGGGGTAAAAGGAGCAAAGGTAAGGTGTCAATATATTCGACCGAAGAAAATAGAAGGAAAAGTGCCAGGTATGCTGATGTTTCATGGCTACCATGGGGACAGTGGGGACTTTGGCGATAAGCTTTCCTGGGTAACAGAGGGGTTCGCTGTTCTTGCAATGGATTGCCGGGGACAAGGTGGAGAATCAGAAGATAATACAACCGCAAAAGGAACGACATTAAAAGGATTAATTATTCGAGGTGTCGAAGAAGGACCAGAGAGCCTTTATTATCGAAGTGTATTTTTAGATACTGCTCATGCTGCAAGAATATTAATGAGCATGGAGGAAGTCGATGAAGAATCGATTTCCGTTCAGGGAGCATCACAGGGCGGTGCGTTGTCATTAGTATGTGCTGCGCTTGAACCAAGAGTAAAAAAAGTAGTCGCGCAATACCCATTCCTTAGTGATTATCGAAAAGTGTTTGAGTTAGATATTAATTCATCTGCTTATGAGGAACTTGCTTATTGGTTCCGATTTCGGGATCCAATGCATGATAGAGAAGAAGAATTTTTCCAGACGTTAGAATATATCGATTTACAACATTTAGCACCAAGGATTAAGGCGGAAGTAAAGTGGGCGATTGCTTTAGAAGATGGAGTGTGCCCGCCAGCAACACAATTTGCTGTCTACAATCAGATTTCTTCACCAAAAGAGATGATCTTCTTCCCTGAGTACGGACATGAATATTTGCCGAAATTAGGAGACAGAGTCAGGGGGTTTTTGTTAAATCATGAGTAAAATGATTGCTTTCAATGAGGAAACATTAGAATTTCATTTAACAAACGGACTTATTAGTTATTTATTTCGTGTAATTGAAAAAACATCCCAGCTAGAGCATCTTTATTTTGGCAAAGCAATTAGACATCGTGATAATTTTCATTATTTATTAGAAAGAGAAATTCGTCCCTCCAACAACCAATTAGAGGGGGACCATACCTCTTCTTTAGAACATATAAGACAAGAATATCCTTCCTATGGAACGACTGATTTTCGCACACCGGCTCAGCAAATTCGCTATCCAGAGGGGGATCGAATTTCTGATTTTCGGTACGATCATCATAATATCCTAGAAGGAAAGCCAGTATTAAGCGGATTGCCTGCTACTTATGTAGAGGACAAGGACGAAGCAGAGACGTTAGAAGTAGTATTAAAAGATTCGTATTCAGATATTAGCATTCATTTATTTTATACTATTTTTGCAGGAAGAAAGGCGATTGCTAGAAGTGCGAAGTTTGTAAACGATGGAGAGCAAGTCTATGATTTAGAATCGGCCATGAGCTTAAGTCTTGATTTTCCAGATAAAAACTTTGAACTTGTTCATTTGCATGGTGCGTGGGCACGGGAAAATCATATGGAGAGACAGCCTGTAATAACAGGTATTCAAGCTGTCTCTAGTGCAAGAGGAGCAAGCAGCCATCAGCATAATCCGTTTATGGCACTTGTGCGACCAGATACGACAGAGCATACGGGTCAAGCCTACGGATTCAGCTTAATTTATAGCGGCAATTTTTTGGCACAGGTCGAAGTAGATACGTACCAAGTTACAAGGGCAATGATTGGAATTAATCCCTTTGAATTCTCTTGGCAATTAAAGGCGAATGAATCATTCCAAACACCAGAAGCTCTCATTGTTTTTTCCGATGAAGGATTGAATGGAATGAGTCAGACCTTCCACGAGCTTTATCGCACGAGACTTGCTCGAGGCGAATGGCGGGATAAGGAACGACCGATTCTCATCAATAACTGGGAAGCAACCTATTTTGACTTTAATGAGGAAAAGATTGTAGATATTGCCAAAAAAGCAGCTGAGCTTGGGGTAGAATTATTCGTTTTAGATGATGGCTGGTTTGGCGAAAGACATGACGATACCTCTTCTCTTGGTGACTGGTTTGAAAATAAAGACAAATTGCCAAATGGCATAAAAGGTTTAGCGGAGAAGATTCATTCGTTAGATCTAAAATTCGGTCTATGGTTTGAACCTGAAATGATCAGCAAAGGAACAAAGCTTTTTGAAGAGCATCCAGATTGGCTCATTCATGTCCCTGGAAAAAGAACATCCCATGGCCGAAACCAATTTGTCCTCGACTATTCACGTCCAGAGGTTGTCGATGGAATTTTTACACAGATGGATGCGATTCTCTCAACAAGCAAAATTGACTATATTAAATGGGATATGAACCGTTACATTTCCGAGGTCTTCTCGCTTGCGTTGCCAAAGGAGCAGCAAGGGGAAGTATTCCATCGTTATATTTTAGGCGTTTATTCTCTATATGAGAGATTGCTAGATAAATATCCGCATCTGTTAATTGAGTCCTGTGCAGGTGGTGGGGCGAGATTTGACCCGGGGATGCTCTATTATGCGCCGCAAGCGTGGGCGAGTGATGATACCGATGCGGTGGAGCGTTTGAAAATTCAATATGGCACGTCCATGGTTTATCCACTCTCTAGTATTGGTAGCCATGTGTCAGCAGTTCCAAACCATCAAGTTGGCAGAATGACAAGCTTGGATACGCGGGCAAATGTTGCTTACTTTGGCACTTTTGGCTACGAATTAGACATTACGAAAATGACAGCAGAAGAGCATGCAAAGATAAAGGAGCATATTGCTTTCTTTAAAAAGCATCGCAAGCTGATTCAGCAAGGAACGTTTATCCGCTTGCAAAGTCCTTTTACGAATAATGAAACAGCTTGGATGGTAGTCTCAGAGGATCAATCAGAAGCAATTGTCGGCTACTATGAAGTATTGGCAAAGCCAAATAGACCGTATGAGCGCCTGCAGCTAAAAGGCTTGGCAGCAGATAAATTATATACAGTGAATAATGACTTAGAGCGATATGGCGATGACTTAATGGAAATCGGTCTTCTTTTCGCAGGAAACTATATCGATCGTGCCAGCGAATACTGGTCAAGAGAGCATATAACGGATTACAACAGTAAAATATTTTATTTAACAGAGAAACAATAAAGGAGACAAAAATCATGAAAAAGTTCCCGGAAAATTTTTGGTGGGGTGCAGCGACATCTGGACCACAAAGTGAAGGACGTTTTAATAAACAACATGCAAACGTATTTGACTACTGGTATGAAATCGAGCCAGAAGTATTCTATAATCAAGTCGGACCAGATACAGCGTCCAATTTTTATAATAGCTATGTAGAAGATATCGCGTTAATGAAAGAAATCAACTTAAACTCTGTTCGTACTTCTATTCAATGGACACGTTTAATCGATGACTTTGAAACAGCTAGTTTAAATGAAGATGGCGTGAATTTTTATAATAATGTCATTGATGAATTTATTAAACAAGGCATCACACCAGTATTTGGCTTACACCATTTTGATTTGCCAGTAGAGCTATATCATAAATATGGTGGCTGGGAGTCTAAACATGTAGTCGATCTTTTTGCAAAATTTGCTCGCCGCTGTTTCGAATTATTCGGCGATCGCGTGAAGCACTGGTTTACTTTTAATGAACCGATGGTAATTGTCGATGGTCAATATCTATACCAATTCCATTATCCAAAAGTAGTAAGCGGCAAAAAAGCAGTACAGGTAGCATACAATCTAAATCTAGCATCTGCAAAGGCAATTAAAGAATTCCGCGATTTAAAAATGAACGAAAAAGGCGCGAAAATTGGTACAATCTTAAACTTAACGCCTTCTTATCCAGCAAGCGATAAGCCAGAAGATGTGGAAGCTGGCCGAATTGCTGACCTATGGCGCAACGAAATGTTCCTTCATACAGCAGTCTACGGAGAATTCCCGCCAGGATTAGTAGAATTGTTAACAAAGGATAAAGTGATTTGGGAATCAACAGAAGAAGAACTTGCGATTTTAAAGGAAAATACAATTGATACACTTGGTGTGAACTTCTATCACCCATCTCGCGTTAAAGCGCCAGATGTAGCACCAAACAGTGTGGGAGACTGGATGCCAGATCGTTATTATGATCATTACGCAATGCCAGGCCGCCGCATGAACTTAGATAAAGGGTGGGAAATCTTCCCTGAGGCACTTTATGATATTGCGATCAATATTCGTGATAATTATAAAAATATTGAATGGTTCGTATCGGAAAACGGAATGGGCGTTTCCAGAGAAGACCGCTTCTTAAATGAAGAAGGGGTAATCGAGGATGATTACCGCATCGAGTTTATCCAAGAGCATTTAGAATGGGTTCACAAAGGAATCGAAGAAGGATCGAATTGCTATGGCTACCATCTGTGGACGCCAATCGATTGCTGGAGCTGGATGAATGCCTACCGCAACCGCTATGGATTCATTTCGAACAATATTCATACACAAGTAAAAACAATTAAGAAATCTGGCCATTATATTAAAGAAGTAAGTGCCAATAATGGGATTCAATAATTTGGACAAAGATCATCGCTTATCTTTTGCGATGGTCTTTTCTTAAAGCATATAATAGGATTGAAAGCGTACACATTGATAGGGGTGTTCATATGTCTTTATTAGTAATGGATATAGGCGGGTCTTCTGTAAAGTTTGCCGTATGGGAAAAAGAACAGCTAGTGGACAAAGGAGCTTTCGTTACGCCAAAAACTTGGGATGAGATGAAACAAGAGATGCTGCAGCTAAAAGAAAAGATGGACGCCAGCTATACAATTGACGGCGTTGCATTCAGTTCTCCAGGTGCTGTAAACCAGAGCAAAGGGGTGATTGAAGGAGCAAGCGCCGTTCCCTATATCCACCACTTTCCGATTTTTTTTGAGCTAGAGGAGCTATTTGGCTGCCCTGTTACCATGGAAAATGATGCAAACTGTGCAGGGCTTGCAGAAGTATGGAAAGGCGCAGCAAAAGGACTCCAAAATGTGCTATTTGTTGTCATTGGCTCAGGAATAGGCGGAGCAGTAATCGTCGATGGAAAAATCCGTCACGGCAAACATCTATTTGGCGGCGAATTTGGCTACATGCTGTTAAAAGAGGACCAAACATTCAGCGACCTAGGTACCGCTGTAAATATGGCAAAGCGTTATTCCAAGCGAAAACAATTAGAAACGGAATTAAGCGGCAAGGAAGTGTTCGAGCTCGCAGAACAAGGCGATGAACTAGCAAAAGAAGAGGTAGAAACCTTCTATCACTATTTAGCAACAGGCATCTACAATCTGCAATACAGCTTTGATCCAGAAAAAATCATCATCGGCGGCGGCGTCTCCAGCAAAGAAGGCCTACTCGACAAGCTAAATGTACATCTTGAAAAAGTAGTAAAAAGCGCGAAAATCGCCCCATTCCTTCCAGAGGTAGCAATCTGCGAATTCCGAAACGATGCCAATTTGATTGGGGCTGTGTATAATTATCAGCTTGCATTTGGGGAGTAGGAGTAGGGGTGCCGAACCCGCAAGTAAGGTGGAGAGTCGCAAGAAAAAGTGCCGAACTGGCAAGTAAGGTGCGAAAAGTCGCAAGTAAGAGTGGAGAACCTGCAAGTAAGATGGAGAGCCGCAAGAAAAAGTGCCGAACTCGCAAGTAAAGTGCGAGAAGTCGCAAGTAAGAGTGGAGAACCTGCAAGTAAGATGTGAGAACTCGCAAGTAAGAGTGGAGAACCTGCAAGTAAGATGCGAGAAGTCGCAAGTAAGAGTGGAGAACCTGCAAGTAAGATGGAGAGTCGCAAGAAAAAGTGCCGAACTCGCAAGTAATGTGCGAGAAGTCGCAAGTAAAGGTGGGGAACCTGCAAGTAAGGTGGAGAGTCGCAAGAAAAAGTGGAGAACCTGCAAGTAAGATGCGAAAAGTCGCAAGTAAGAGTGCCGAACCCGCAAGTAAGATGGAGAGTCGCAAGAAAAAGTGTTGAACTCGCAAGTAAAGTGCGAGAAGTCGCAAGTAAAGGTGGGGAACCTGCAAGTAAGGTGGAGAGTCGCA
>NZ_DALZDK010000058.1:6420-19220 GCF_031978665.1 Niallia sp.
TCGCAAGTAAAGGTGGGGAACCTGCAAGTAAGGTGGAGAGTCGCAAGAAAAAGTGCCGAACTGGCAAGTAAAGTGCGAGAAGTCGCAAGTAAGAGTGGAGAACCTGCAAGTAAGATGTGAGAACTCGCAAGTAAGAGTGGAGAACCTGCAAGTAAGATGCGAGAAGTCGCAAGTAAGAGTGGAGAACCTGCAAGTAAGATGGAGAGTCGCAAGAAAAAGTGCCGAACTCGCAAGTAATGTGCGAGAAGTCGCAAGTAAAGGTGGGGAACCTGCAAGTAAGGTGGAGAGTCGCAAGAAAAAGTGGAGAACCTGCAAGTAAGATGCGAAAAGTCGCAAGTAAGAGTGCCGAACCTGCAAGTAAGATGCGAGAAGGCGCAAGTAAAGGTGCCGAACCTGCAAGTAAGGTGGAGAGTCGCAGGAAAAAGTGCCGAACAGGCAAGTAAAAGCGTAAATCCCGCAAGAAAAGTGGATAAACCTGCAAGTAAACTAGCAAACTCACAAGTAAACTTGCAATTTCCACAAATAAAGCTACGTAGTCGCAAAAATAAGCAGCAAACTCTCAACTTAATTTGCAAATTTACGGATATGCTTCGACCGACCACCAAGCTTGCATCAAGCAATCTATAAAACTGTCTATCCACTAGATTATTTTTTTCACAAAGAAGTAGTTGAAAGAAAATAGGATGAAAAGAGGGATTGATTATGTATATTGCGAATGAAAATAGATATGAAAAGATGATGTATAACCGTGTTGGGAAAAGTGGGCTGAAATTATCGGCGTTATCTTTGGGGCTATGGCATAATTTTGGGGATGTTGATTTATTTGAGAATGGTCGTGCTCTTGTGAGGAGAGCGTTTGATTTAGGGATCACTCATTTTGACTTGGCGAATAATTATGGGCCGCCTGCTGGTAGTGCGGAAGAGAATTTTGCGAAAATCTTGGAAAGGGACATGAAGCCGTATCGGGATGAGCTTATCATTTCCACGAAAGCGGGTTATGGGATGTGGGCTGGTCCTTATGGAGATGGAGGCTCGAAAAAGTATTTAGTAGCTAGTCTCGATCAAAGCTTAAAGCGGATGGGGCTTGATTATGTAGATATTTATTATCATCATCGTCCAGATGCAGACACGCCACTAGAAGAAACTGCGGAAGCGTTAGATTTATTGGTGCGTCAAGGGAAGGCTCTATATGTTGGGGTTTCTAACTATTCTCCAGAGCAAACGAGGGAAATTGCAGAGATTTTTGAAGCGAAAAAAACGCCATTCATCATTCACCAGCCTTCCTATAGCATGTTTAATCGCTGGATTGAAGATGGCTTGAAGGATGTATTAGTTGAAAAACAGCTTGGGGCAATTGCTTTCAGTCCCCTTGCTCAAGGTTTATTGACAGACAGATATCTAAATGGCATTCCGGAAGATTCGCGTGCAAACCGAGAAACGGGGTTATGGCTACATAAAGAAAATGTGGACCAAACACTTGATAAGGTGAAAGCATTAAACGGTATTGCGAAAGAACGTGGGCAAACACTTGCGGAAATGGCTGTTGCCTGGATTTTACGCGATGGCATCATAACAAGCGTTCTAATCGGCGCAAGTAAAGTGAGTCAAATTGAAGACAATGTGAAAGCGTTAGACAATATTCACTTTAGCGAAGAAGAGCTAGCAGCTATAGACAGCGTTTTAAAAGCATAAGCAGAGCAAAACCACTGCCAAATCAGCAGTGGTTTTTGCTTTCCCTGTTAATTTTCTAAACGCTTGATCATTTCTAAGCACATTCTCGCATTATGGTATGGGCATTTCCAGGAATCCACGATGTTCTCTGGCGTGTGGTATTTAGAATCACGCAGGGAGGAAATAACTTCGCCGGCTGCATCAATGCGAGAGTACCATTCGCCCCCTTCGCGCTTATCCAGAATAGACTCTTGAATATATTTCCAAACATCCTCGCTATACATTAAATAGTTTGGGATATTCGTTAATTCAAAGGCATTATGAAAGCCAATTACCGCTTCGGCCTGTCCCCACCAAACTCTTGTTGGGTGAATGACGTCGTTCGCTTTGCAATCCATCAGCGCTCCATCTTCAGCAATTCCTTCTCTAGCGACCTCAAGTGCCATCAGCTTATTTATTTCCACTACTTCGGGACGATCGAGCTTTGTTACTTCCAATGCTTCGGTTAACAGCCAGCTCGTTTCAATATCATGACCAAAGGAAAACGTATCCTTGAGACTATTCCAATTTTGATCAAAGGCAGCTTGGCAATAATGCTTTTCATGATTAAAAATATGTGTATGGAACAGGGTTAATAGATTATCAATTTTACGTAATAGCTTTTCGTCTGGCCAAATTTGATAGAGTGTAGTATAAGCCTCGATAATATGCAAATGGCTATTGGTTGTAAAAGCAGCCTCTGCGCCTTCATTTAATAAAACATTTTCTTTCTTTGTCCAATCAGCATGAAATTCTTCTAAATATCCGTTTGAGGCTTCAGAATAGCAAATGTCTTCGATGAGATGAAATAATTTTTTCGCTAATGCTAATACTTCCTCATCTTTAGATACCTTATAGTATTCGCTTAAGGCATATAGGGCGAAGCTTTGTGCATAGACGTGCTTTGATGAGATAACGGGATGTCCCTTGTAATCAACGAGCCAATAAATGCCGCCATGCTCCTGATCCCAAAGCTTATTTTTCAAAAATTCATAGGCATGGTGTGCTGCTTCTAAATAGGCTAGGTCTGGTTTATATCGGTATGCAGCGGAAAAAGTCCATAAGTTTCTAGCTCCTAAAACGCCACCTTTATGGGCTTCGGGATGAAGCTTCAAATTGTAATCGACTACACCGTAGAAACCGCCATTCTCCTTATCAACTAAATTTAACCAAAATGGCAAAATGCGATTCTCCAACTCTTCGATAAACTCCACTTTTTTCATCATAACTCCTCCTTAATTATTCCTTTTTTACCCTTCGACAATATTCCGAATCCATTTCTTTGTATAAGTCCTTTTTATACCCAAGAAGGCACGAATAAAATCATGTGAGTTAGCGAGTGCGTAGACAGCAAACAACGGAAGCTGGAAGTAAACGCCTAATGCTGCAAGAGGAAGACCTACAAGCCAAACGCCAATCGTATCCAACCACATCACATATTTTGTATCCCCGCCAGCACGAAGGATGCCTACATTGTTGATATAGTTTAGGTTTTTTGCAATCGAATAAGGAATATATACAAACATAATGCCATAAACAAGCTGTTCTACTTCTGGTGTAAGCTGATAAAGGGATAATACATGTGGCAGCGCAATTAGAATGAGAATCCCTATGACGACAGAGGTGCCAGTTGTAATCCGGATAAAATTCTTCGCGTACTGAAAAGCGCCTTTCTTATCATTTGCGCCGAGCTGGTTGCCGATCATGACAGCTGATGCATCACTTATTCCTGTAAATACACAGGTGAAAATAAAAATAATTGGATCGATCATGGAAATAGCGGCTGTTTGATTCGTCCCCATCGTCGCATACAGCCAGAAAAAGAGCGTATCCCCAAGCGTCCAGGTACCATGGTTAATAATCGATGGCATCGTAATCTTAAAGTACTGCTTGCTTAAGCTACTTCGGAAAACATCAAGGTTCTTTTTAATAATTGAAAAAGAAATAAACTCTTTTTTTACGAGAAGCATGAACAAAAGAGCCGTTTGGATGATACGAGCGATTAAGGTTGCAATCGCAGCTCCCTCTACGCCAAGTGCAGGAGCCCCGAAATTTCCGTAAATAAGCATATAGTTTAATAGCGTATTAATTAATAGCGCAATAACGCTATAGTACGTCGGTTTACGGACCTCACCAGTTGTTTTTAAAGCGATTACAAATATCATGGATAACGCGGTAAAAACATAGGAGTAGCCAAGAATTTGCAGAAATTCACTTCCCAATTGTTTAACGGTCATTTCCGAAGAAAAGAAGCCCAGAATTGGATAAGAGAAAAGCTGTGTCAAAAGCGTAAAGAAAAGGGAAAAAACTGCGGTGAGCACGCTTACAAAAATAATCGAGCGACTAATACCGTTTTTATTTCTGGCCCCCCAATATTGTGCACAGAAAATCGTTGCCCCACTAGCAAAACCTTGCAGCAAGATCGTTGGAATTTGCGTGAATTTATTGGCAATCCCAACAGCGGCAATACTATCTACCCCTAGTCTGCCTACCATAATCGAATCGATAATATTGAGACCCGATGTAATCAGAAGCTGAATAGTAATAGGAATGGTGAAATACAGCATTTTCCTATAATATTCTTTCTTGGTATCTTCCATTCTGTCACTTTCTTTCTATTAAATTGTCTATTTTTTCTCCCGTTTTGTTCTTTACTTATCGGAAGTCGAAATATATAATTAATTTACAACAAAAGTATAGACAATTCAACATAAAACTTTATATTTTATATCAACGGAGGGTATCTCAATGGAATTCATTAAAGGGTTTAGCTTTGGATTTATGAACAAAAGAGGAGAATGGCAAGACGCAAGAACAAAAGAATCATTGCAGTTGGTAAAAGAAAGATGTGCGGTTGAACATATTGTCCTTACAGTTGTTGCAGAGCAAGACACTCCACAATCAATCACCATCAATTGGAAGGATCACCCGAATGTAGTCAGTGATGAAGAAACGGTGGAATTAATTGAATGCGCTAACAAAATGGGGTTGAAGGTCATTTTAAAGCCAATGGTCAATGTTTCTGACGGTACGTGGCGTGCCCATATTAATTTTTTCGATACCGATGTACCATGTGAACCGAAATGGTCGGAGTGGTTTGCCTCCTATAATGCATACATTCTTCACTATGCAAAAATAGCAGAAGAGATGAAGTGCCCAATGTTTGTGATTGGCTGCGAGTTAGTAAATGCAGACAGAAGAGAAGCAGAATGGCGCCATTTGATTAAAGAAGTCCGCAAAGTGTATAGCGGCTTAATCACCTACAATTGTGATAAATACCAAGAGGACGTGTTAAAATGGTGGGATGCAGTCGATGTGATTTCCTCTAGCGGCTATTATCCGATCGATGCATGGGAAACACAATTAGATCGCATCGAAAAAGTAGTTGAAAAACACCAAAAACCATTCTTTTTCTGTGAAGCAGGATGTCCAAGCTGGATAGGCGGAGACTTACTTCCAAATGATTGGACAAAAAGAGGCGAATTTAGCGAAGAAGTTCAAAAAAGATGGTATGAGGCCATGTTCCAAGCAACAAGTAAACGAAGCTGGGTCCAAGGCTTTGCCTTATGGGATTGGAAAGCCCATCTCTATCCAATCGAACAAGCAGACAGTGATCAAGATTACGCTGTTTATGGGAAAGCTGCGGAGAAGGTGATAAAGGATTATTATCTTTCTGTTGGTGGGAAAAGGTGATGCTCTAAGCCCAATTGGAAGAAAAAATGATTGTGAAGGTAACAGAGAGCCCGTGTCTAAGCCCAATTGGAAGAAAAAATGATTGTGAAGGTAACAGAGAGCCCGTGTCTAAGCCCAATTGGAAGAAAAAATGATTGCGAAGGTAACAGAGAAGCATTGTCTAAACCCGTCTAGAAGAAAAACCGATCGCGAAGGTAACAGAGAGCCCATCCCAAAGCCCGTCTACACAAAAAAGCAAAGCAAAGGTAAAAAAAAGCCAGCCACAAAGCCCATTTTGCTAAAGCAGCAATCCAAAGGCTAACAGAAAAAAGCACCAAAAAGGCAAACTAATGCAATCACCAAGCTTTTCAACAAAGACATCTCAAAAAGCCAAATTAACGTATCAAATAAGCAACCAAATCAACAAAAATGTATGCGCTTACCAACGACGAAAACAGTGGGAAAATAATTGTCCTTACTTTTATAATAAAAGCCTATACAAATGAAAAAGTTCGTGATAGAATATGTTTGTAAGCGCTTAATGAAACAGTTTTCACACAAGATTTACTCTTTATATGACCTAATTATTTGGAGGGAAAATAGAATGGGGATCAAAAAAGGTAACAAACTATTTCGTTTTGGCCTAATTGCTAGTGCAGCTGCGTTAATGCTAGGGGCTTGTAGTAGCGATTCAGAGAAGCAAGGAGAAAAAGGGGCAGACGGTAAAGAGACAATTACTTTTATTAACCATAAAACAGACTGGTCTGGGAATGGGAAATGGGATGAGTACATTGCACAATTCAATGAAAAGCATCCTGACATTGAAGTAAAAGTAGAGACTATTACTGATTATGCTGGCCAAATGCAAATTCGCATGAACTCTAAAGATTACGGCGATGTGTTAATGGTTCCAACAACTATTAAGCCAGAAGATAACGCAAACTTCTTTGAGCCACTTGGCGATCAAAAAGAACTAGAAGAAAAATACTTGCTATTATCAGACCGTGCATATGATGGTGTATCATATGGTAGTCCAATTGCTGTAAATACAACAGGTGTACTTGTTAATATGAAAGTATTTAACGATGCTGGCATTACAGAATTCCCTAGAACGCCAGAAGATTTCCTAGCAGCATTAGGAAAAATTAAAGAATCAAATTCGGATATAACTCCATTATATACTAACTATGCTTCTAACTGGGCAATGTCTAACTGGGATTTCGTACGTGAATCTGCAGCAGGCGATCCAAACTTCACAAATGAGCTAACAACAGATAAAACGCCATTTGATGCTGGAAAGCCAATGAATACTATTTATAAATTACTTTATGATTCAGTAAAAGAAGGCTATACAGAAGCAGACCCAACAACAACAGATTGGGAACAATCTAAGCAAGACCTTGCTGATGGCAAAGTGGCAGCGATGGTATTAGGAAGCTGGGCAATTGAACAGGTACAAGCTTTAGCAGCAAATCCAGAAGATATCCAATTTGCAGCATTCCCAACGTCAAATGATGGAAAACAATATACTGCAATTGGTGGAGATTACAATATCGGTATTAACGTAAACAGCAAGCATAAAGAAGCAGCACGCACTTTCTTAGATTGGTTTTTAGAAGAGTCTAACTACGCTGCTGACACTGGCGGTATTTCTCCAAAAGTTGGAGCAGAATTACCAGCTGCACTTAAATCAATGGAAACAGCTGGAGTAGAATTCTTCCAAGCAACACCTGCACCTGCTGGAAAAGAATCATTATTTGCTGATATCAACAATAGCTCTGAAATTGGTTTAGGTACAACAGATGCAACAAAACAGCGAATTGTGGATGCTGCAAAAGGCAACACAAAAGAATCCTTTGAAGACATCATGAAAGATCTTAACGAAAAATGGGGCAATGCAATCGAAGAGGTTGGCCAATAAGCTTTATTAAGACCAACTGTTTTCAAACATCAACCTCATGGGAAAATGAAAACAGCTAGAACACAGTTTTTAAAATAGAGGGTTATCTTAAAAGAGTCAATCTCTTAAGGTAACCTTCGTCTTATAATTTTTGTAAAAATCAGTTTTCTTCAGAAGGGACACAGCAACGAATACCATCCATATTTTTCAGGCATTATCCATTCATTTATACAATGCTGAAATAAAAGAGAGTTCCAGATAGGTAGTTCCATATTTTGCACCAGCGCCGATGGAGGTGAATGAAGTTTTCCATAAATAGGCGTTAGTGAAAGAATAAAGAGGTGTAGGCAAGATGAATAAACTTAAATTGGGGTACGATGGGCAAAGAAGATTAATCATTGTATTGTTCTCCGCACTGCCAGTATTTTTGCTTTTGTTATTTTCATATTATCCTTTATTTAAAATGGTACAGTATAGCTTTACAAACTGGAATGGAATAAGCCCAACGAGTGAAAATGTTGGCTGGGATAACTATATTCGAATTTTTACCACTCCTGAATATTTCTCTGTTTTTAAAGTAAGTTTATATTATTTCTTTGCAACATTTGTGCAATTAGGAATCGCTTTATATTTTGCAACCGTTTTAACCTTTAAAGTGAAATTTGCGAATCTTTGGAAAGGGATTCTTTTCTTCCCATACTTATTGAATGGGGTAGCGATCGGTTTTATTTTCTTATACTTCTACAAAGGTGGAGGTACGCTAGATACAGTTCTTTCTTTCTTGGGATTAGAGGATCAAATCCGTTTATGGTTAGGAGATCGCTCTATTAATAACGTTTCGATGGCATTTACTTCTATCTGGCGTTATATGGGCTTTAACTTTATTATCTTTCTTGGTGCAATTCAGTCTATTGATTCAGAAATTTATGAAGCTGCAGAGATTGATGGAGCAAATCGCTGGCAGCAATTCAGATATATTATCATGCCAAGCATTAAACAAATTATTTTTCTAAACATTATTCTTGGTATCAGCGGATCGCTAAGCGTATTTGAAATTCCGTACATTATGACAGGCGGATCAAATGGCACGAAGACATTCGTTATCCAGACAATCGATACGGCCTTTAAGTTTAGCAAAGTCGGATTAGCTTCTGCGATGGCATTAGTATTACTAGTTATTGTTATTGTTGTAACATTGCTGCAGCAATACTTAACGAGAGAGAAAGGAGCGAAATAACATGAAAGCACAAGCAGGATTGGAGAGAAAAGACAGTGGTTTAACGTCTGCAATGATAATAAAGAATATCCTCGGATTCGTCATCAAATATGGAAGTTTATTACTCGGAGCAGCCGTTGCCCTTATCCCTGTGTTAGTTGTGATCATTGGCTCCTTTAAAACGAAGCAGGAATTTTTGACAACAGGTGTGTTAGAAATGCCGAAGAATTTTACCTTCAGCAATTATGTAACAGCGTTCATTGATGGTCAAATGCTTACTGGTTTTAAAAATACGATTCTCATCTTTATTGCATCGATTATTGGGAAGCTTCTTTTAGGAACGATGATTGCCTATGTACTTGATCGATTTGATTTTAAAATGAAGAAGGCTATACTAGCACTATTCCTTCTTGCTACTTTAATTCCTGGTATTACAACACAGGTAGCGACCTTCCAAATCATTAACGGAATGGGATTATTTAATACGATTTGGTCTGTTATTGTTCTAAACCTAGGAACAGATGTAATTGCTGTTTATATCTTCCTACAGTATTTGAAAAACATTCCTGTTTCATTAGACGAAGCAGCTATTTTGGAAGGAGCATCCTATTTTACGATCTATCGTAAAATCATTCTTCCATTATTAAAAGCACCGATGATTACGATTCTAATCATCAGTGGTGTAGGAATCTACAACGATTTTTACAATCCATTTCTTTACATGCCATCACCAGACTTGAAGGTAATCTCAACAGCTTTATTTGCCTTCAAAGGTCCGTACGGCACAGATTGGCCAGTTATCCTTGCAGGGGTTATCATTGTAATCCTGCCAATTTTAATTGTGTTCCTAACATTACAGAAGCACATTTACAACGGCGTTTCTGGTTCGGTTAAATAAGAATGAACTAAAAAAGGGGATAGCACTCAACTAGGGTGCTATCCCCTTTTACTTTATTTCGGCCGAGGCACGATATATTTTGTCAGAAAAATCGTCAACGGTGGAGCAAAGAAGAGGAACACTAGCAAATTGATGCGCACGAGAAAACTAATGGCAATTAAGGTTGCAAGAATAATCATGCTGTTAAAAAAACGGCGAATACATGTATCAAAAGCAAGCGCATAAATCCATTTTTTCTCCCCATTGCCTTTCGGCGGATCCGCTAGAAAATAAATACAGTAAATATAATAAATCCATGCAAAAAAAGTAAAGAAAACAAGTGGAAACTGAAAAAAGCCAAGCAGCGGATTAACCGCGACTAAAGAATAGTAAACAGAAATCAGACTAATAACGGTTAGGAAAAAGACAACAAAGGAAAGCAATTTATTGTCCTTATGCTTTTGGTACGCCTCTTCAAAGGAAATGCGAATGCTATATTCGACTTCATTATGTATGCTCTCAATGCTATGAATCAAGCCAATACCGGCAGGAACTAAACCATACACAAAGCCACCGCGAAAAAGATACATCCAAAAATAAAAGCCAGCAGTCGTATACTGAGCCACTCTGTTGATGAAAAGTATAATCTTATTATTCAATATGTTCACCCTTTTAATGTCTATATGTTAGTTATACATGCAAACAGAGAGAGAATCAATAGGAAAAGGAAGGCATTCATCCCTCCTTTTTAAAAATGGAAAGTATTCTTTTTCAGCCGATTGACGATATACTCAGCCTGCAAAATCATGAATAGGCAAAACAGAGGAATAGCGAGCAATACAAGTTTACGGTGCCAATGTAAATTACGGTGGAGTAAATAGGAAGAAAATAAATTTGTCAGCAGAAAATTAATCAAAATAAATCACCCTTTTTTTCTTAGTTTGATAAGAAAGGAGCATTATTATTCAAGTGTTTCCAAGCAAAGAATAACTTCTTGGCAGCGCCAATATAGATAGGATAAAATAAAAAAATTTGGTCCGTTTGCTTGCTTTTTTTCTATATAAAAGAAAAAAGGAGTGGTTCCTATGATATTAGGATTTGATTGTGCTACGAAATTAACGGAGAAAATGGCGAAGGATTTAAAGGGGGCAGGCTTTGAATATGCCGCACGATATTTAGGAGAGAGTTGGAAGTCGTTTGATAAGAAAGAGGCAGAAATCATTCAAAGAGCAGGAATTAAGCTAATTAGTATTTTTCAAAAAAGTGCCAATAAACTTTCGTATTTTACCGAAAAGCAAGGAATAGCGGATGGAAAGGACGCGGAAAAGTGGGCGAAGGCTGTTGGGCAGCCTGAAGGAACTGCCATCTATTTTGCCGTCGATTGTGATATGACAGGAAAGACAATGGAGAATATCCAAACCTATTTTTTAGCTGTGAAAAAACAGTTGCCGTCTTATAAGGTAGGGATATACGGTTCTTATGCGGTGATGTATGCCATGAGGAATTATGCCGATTATTTTTGGCAAACCTATGCATGGTCTCGCGGGGAAGTGGCGCCATTTATTCATATGTATCAACACGAAAACAACATCTTTATCGAAGGTGTAAATATCGATCGGAATCGGATTATGCAAAGTCCAGGACATTGGGGAGTGGAAGCAATAAAGATTAGCAAGTACACCGTTCAACAAGAAACAGGTGCTTTTATGACAGCGGCAGATGCCAAAGCTGGCAAGAATCAAAAAGGAACCGTTAAGCCAGGATCCTATTCTATTTTTAATACCTCCCAAGGAATGATAAATGTCACGAAAGCAGAAGGAAAACCTGGATCTTGGATTAATCCCCACCAAGAAACAATCCATATCGTATCGAGTGGCGATACCTTATCGAAAATCGCGAAAACGTATGATACAACCATTCAAGCGATCCAAGCGAAGAATCCGCAGATTAAAAATATTGATCTTATTTATACGGGGCAAGTAATAAAGATTTGACTAGACAATTTTTTGTTTAATAAAGGGTTTTCATTCCGAGACAGCGAATGAATAAGGGAGGTGAATACAAAAGATGAAATTATTTGAAAAGGAAGTTAGATGGGGAATAATTGGCTGTGGAGATGTAACAGAGGTCAAGAGTGGACCTGGCTTTCAACTAGCGGAAAAATCCAAGCTAGTGGCGGTAATGAGACGAAATGGAGAATTAGCAAAGGATTATGCAATGCGCCATCACGTTCCAAAATGGTATGATGATGCCGCCGCTCTCATTAACGATCCGGAAGTAGATGCTGTCTACATTGCTACCCCACCAGCATTTCATAAAGAATACACGCTTCTTGCCGCAAAAGCAGGGAAACCAGTGTATGTAGAAAAACCGATGGCAAGGAATTATCAAGAATGCCTTGAGATGATGGAAGCATGCAAACAAGCAGAAGTGCCTTTATTTGTAGCATATTATCGACGAGCACTTCCTCGTTTTTTGAAAATAAAAGAAATCATCAACAGCGGCGTACTAGGGGAGATTCGATTTGTGCGGACGATTCAATATCAGCCTGCTCTTAATGATGAGCAACAGTGGAGAGTGCAGCCCGAGCTTGCAGGTGGTGGACTTTTCCTCGATTTAGCTAGTCATACATTGGATATTCTTGATTTCCTGTTTGGTCCCATTAAAGAAGCAAAAGGATTCGCATCCAATCAAAATGGCAGCTATCAAGCAGAAGATATCGTGACCGGCACCTACCTATTTGAGTCAGGCATTCACGGAATAGGCACTTGGTGTTTCAGCGCTCACGATCATATCGACGAAAACGAAATCGTCGGAAGCAAAGGCAAACTCACCTTTGCCACCTTTGGAAACGGACCGATAACGTTAACTACCGGTGGGGAAGCGGAAGAGTGGATAATCGAAAATCCCCGGCATATCCAGCAACATTTAATTCAATTGATGGTGGATGAGTTAACTGGAAAAGGTACTAGTCCAAGCACCGGAATAAGTGGAGCAAGGACGAACTGGGTAATGGATCAGTTGATTAAGGAGTATTATGGAGGAGAAGCATCTCGTTGAGAGGTGTTTCTTTTTTTGGGGAGGGACTGTTTATAAGTAGAATGATGAAAGCCCTTTGTGTGAAAAAGTAAGGTGGAAGTGGCGTTCATTAGGGGGATGAAAACCACATTGGGTGAAAAGCAAGGTGGAAGTGGCGTTCATCCAACGAATGAAAACCACATTGGGTGAAAAGCAAGGTGGAAGTGGCGTTCATCAGAGGGATGAACACCACATTGAGTAAAAAGCAAGGAGGAAATGGTGTTCATCAGAGGGATGAAAACTACATTGAGTAAAAAGCAAGGAGGAAATGGCGTTCATCAGGGGGATGAACACCACATTGGGTGAAAAGCAAGGAGGAAGTGGCGTTCATCCAACGAATGAAAACC
>NZ_DALZDK010000059.1:0-2256 GCF_031978665.1 Niallia sp.
TATAAAACAACCGATCAATTAGAAGATCTATTCCATTTAAAATGGTAAATAACCAATAACAAAATAAACCACACGGGTGTCACAAATAATGCAATTCTTGTATCCTCTGCCAAACCTAATACAACTAGCACAAATGCTAAGAAAATAAGAACAATATAGTTTGCAACTGGGTATAACGGCATTTTAAATTTATTCTTTGCTGCAAGCTCTGGTCGTGTTTTTCGGTATTTCATGTGACAGAGTACGGTACTTGCCCAAATATAGATAAAACAAACCGTAGATATACTTGTAATTAACGTAAATACCCCCTCTGGCATGATATAATTTAAAATCACGGCAATTAAAACAACGATAACCGAGAAGAACAGGGCGTTCGATGGAACTTGATTTTTTGTTAATTTAGCTAGTGCCTCTGGTGCATTCTTTTCCTTTGCTAATGCATATGTCATTCTGCTAGTACTAAATATCGCACTATTACATGCAGATGCAGCAGAAGTTAAAACAACAAAGTTAACGATTCCAGCAGCAGCAGCTATTCCGACAGCCAAGAAAACCTGAACAAATGGACTTTTAGCTGGATTAATGGCATTCCAAGGATAAATGCTCATAATGATAAGCAATGCTCCCACATAGAAAATCAAAATCCGAACAGGGATATTGTTAATAGCTTTAGGAATAACCTTTTCAGGGTTCTCTGTTTCACCAGCTGTTAGTCCTACTAATTCAATTCCTACAAATGCAAATACAACCATTTGGAAGGAAAGTATAAATCCATGCATCCCATTCGGAAACATTCCATCATGGCTCCAAAGATTGGTAAAACTAGATGGTCCTGCATCTGTTGAAAAGCCTTTAATAATCATAATAAAACCAATTATGATTAAGGCAATAATCGCAACTATCTTAATTAAAGCAAACCAAAATTCCATTTCGCCAAATAGCTTAACTGTAGCTAAATTCATAATTAGCAACACAATTAATGCAATGAATCCTGGTAGCCATTGAGGAACATTCGGAAACCAAAATTGCGTGTACATGCCGATAGCCGTTAAATCTGCCATCGCAATCGAAATCCAACAGAACCAATATGTCCATCCTGTTACAAAAGCGGCCCTATTGCCAAAATAATCATTTACAAAATCAACAAATGAATGATATTCAAGATTTGACAACAGCAGTTCTCCTAGTGCACGCATAATCAAAAAACAGATAATCCCTGTTATGATATAAGCAAATAAAATAGAAGGTCCTGCTAAGTGAATGGACTTTCCTGCTCCAAGAAAAAGTCCTGTACCTATCGCTCCTCCAATCGCAATTAATTGAACATGTCTATTTTTCAAGCCTCTCGACAACGTTTCTTGTTGCATTTTAAATCACTCTCTCTTCAAGTGTACTATTAAAATCTATTATGTAATTAAGTCAACGAATTATAGTTTAGCACAATCTAAAGGAACATTCACGAATCTCTCTTTTTATCGTGTTGAAAAAGTGTCTTCCATCACTAATGAGTAATTTTTATGTTTTTAGAATATGCTATTAGGGTTAAAATACTAGTAATATTATGAAATGTTTAAGATGTTTCATCCTAAAAATGCTATAATTGATTGTAATGCAAATATCAGTATCCTACAATATTTATAGGAGTATCTTTAGTTGATTGAAATAGCTAAGTATGTCCAGATTATAGGAGGAACCATTCATGCCCAATACATATCAAGGAACAAAGTTAAAAGTTTTCGCTCTTAATTCAACGCCTGCTCTTGCCCAAGAAATAGTAGAGCATCTAGGTACAGAATTAGGAAAATGTACCGTTAAGAAATTCAGCGATGGGGAAATTCAAATCAATATTGAAGAAAGTGTCCGCGGTTGCGAAGTATTTATTATTCAATCGACTAGCGACCCTGTAAATCAAAGTATTATGGAATTGCTTATTATGATTGATGCACTAAAACGAGCTTCTGTTGATACTATTAATGTTGTTATTCCATACTATGGATACGCACGTCAGGATAGAAAAGCTCAACCGAGAGAGCCAATTACAGCTAAATTAATTGCCAATTTGATTCAAAAATCTGGTGCAGACCGTGTTATAACATTGGATCTTCATGCACCACAAACACAAGGCTTCTTTAATATTCCAGTGGATCAATTAGTGGGTATCCCTCTTCTTGCCGATTACTTAAATACAAAAGAATTTTCCCATGATGTAGTAGTAGTTGCTCCAGATCATGGCAGTGTTACACGTGCCCGTGAGCT
>NZ_DALZDK010000059.1:2266-7620 GCF_031978665.1 Niallia sp.
CAGACCGCTTAAAAGCGCCTATCGCAATTATTGATAAGCGCGGTCCAAAAGACATTGGTCCTCGCGAAGTAAATATTGTTGGTAACATTGAAGGCAAAACAGCAATCATCGTAGACGATATCGTCGATACATCTTACCGCATTACGACTGCTGCAAAAGCGTTACTTGAGAATGGAGCAGAAGAAGTCTATGCATGCTGTGTTCATCCTGTTTTATCTGAACCAGCTATTGAAATGATTCAAGAATCACAAATTAAGGAATTGATTGTTACAAACAGCATTCCACTTCCAGAAGAAAAGAGAATCGACAAAATTACGCAGTTGTCTATCGCTGAATTACTAAGTGATGCCATCAGCCGCGTGTATGAGCATAAGTCTGTTAGTGTATTGTTTAAATAAGCGGTTACGCTTAGAGGTTGTCCAATGGACAGCCTTTTTTTTATTGGGCTTATTTTGTAGAAATATGGTTTGGATCATATTTTCGTTTTTTTGATCATATCCTTACTCGTTTAGATTATATATTTCGATTTCCGATCATATCCTTACTCGTTTGGATCATATATTTCGATTTCCGATCATATCCTTACTCGTTTGGATCATATATTTCGATTTCCGATCATATAGATAACTTCCCACTCGTATTCCTAAACATCTATTCATTACCTAATAATTACTTTCAACAAAATTCAAATAGACTCCCTTTCAACCAGGAGTCTATCTTATATACCTATTCCTATAATTAAATCACTCTCATCGTAACGATTCCATCAATTCCTTTTAGTTGCTTAGAAAGAAGCGGAATAATGTCATCTGCCACTTGATTATCGATATCAATCATCGTGTAAGCATACTCGCCACGGCTTCGGTTTAACATATCAGCAATATTTAACTGGTAAGTGGAAATTACCTGTGTTATCTGTCCTACCATATTAGGAACATTTAGATGGAAGGCTGTCACACGACGTTTACCAGTGTAAGGGATAGCTGCATTTGGAAAGTTTACAGAGTTCTTAATGTTTCCAGTTTCTAAAAATTCCTTAACTTGGCGAGCTGCCATAACAGCACAATTTTCTTCTGACTCTTCTGTAGAAGCCCCAAGATGCGGAATAGCAATTGTATTTTTCATTTGGAGAACATTTTCATTTGGAAAGTCTGTTATATAGCGTCCAATTCTACCTTCTTCTAGAGCAACAGCCATATCGATTTCGTTCACCAATTCTCCTCGAGAGAAGTTTAAAATTTGTGTACCAGGTTTCATGATGCTAAATGCTTGCTTATTAAACATACCCTTCGTATCTTCTGTTAATGGCACATGAACCGTTATATAATCAGACTCTGCAAATAGTTGATCTAATGTCATAGCCCGCTGGACATTACGTGATAAATTCCAAGCAGTATCAACAGAAAGAAATGGGTCATAACCAATGACATCCATATCAAGTGCTAGGGCATCATTTGCTACAAGCGCACCAATTGCGCCTAAGCCAATTACACCTAATGTTTTCCCTTTGATTTCGTGTCCAACAAATTGTTTTTTGCCAGCTTCCACAAGTTTTGGAACTTGTTCACCTTCTGTAAGTAGGGTTTTCGCCCATGAAACTCCTTCGAATAGGTTTCTGGAAGAAGCCATCAATGACATGAGCACCATTTCTTTTACTGCATTTGCATTCGCACCAGGTGTATTAAATACAACAATGCCTTGCGTTGTACATTGATCAACCGGAATATTATTAACCCCTGCTCCTGCTCTAGCAATTGCCTTTAACTTATCTCCAAGTTCCATTCCATGCATATTAAAGCTGCGTAACAGAATCGCATCTGGGTTATTGCTCGTATCGTCAACGGTGAAATTTCCTTTTTTAAACACATTCAGGCCACTTGCTGCAATATTATTTAATGTTTTAATTGTCTTTACATCTTTAACAGTCGTAGTGCTCATCTCCATTGCTCCTTTTAAATCAATTATATTCTTTTTACGCTTGGATAATACTCTTCCCTTTTACACGACATCGTCTAAAAAAGAAAAAGGCAAGGAGTGAATTCCCTTACCTCTGCCCAGGCGAACGGCATACGACGCTATGTGCTCCCCTACGGTTATCCGTATTTCGCCAGTTACACATAGCCTTTAGATTGCCTTCATTCTATCAGACTATTCAGTAATCATCAATTGCTAATTTCTTATTAATTTCGTTCTTTTTCATGCTTTTATTAGAACGGTTTATTGATATAACTTATTTTTTTTAATATAATTATAGCACTTTTCTGGTAAAAGATA
Source organism: Niallia sp. (assembly GCF_031978665.1). Classification (NCBI taxonomy): domain Bacteria; kingdom Bacillati; phylum Bacillota; class Bacilli; order Caryophanales; family Bacillaceae; genus Niallia; species Niallia sp. The sequence goes on from NZ_DALZDK010000059.1 coordinate 4,541, forward strand.
CCTCGGTTCTCCTCCCATTGCAAACTCTTCTCGTATATAGGTAGAACTTATTTCCATAGCTAGACCCTTATCTAACAGATGAAATGTGTTACCGTCATCATGATTACGGAGGATGGGGGAACGGCTAATGGCAGAGAGCATATCAATTCCATTTCGAGCCATTACAATAAACCGATTTTCTGCTATTAATTCTTCCCCTTTGGTCCATTTTCCTTGACCGATATCAACCAGCAAATCAGCTCCCATAATAAAGTATACTTGCTCCTCTGGGAAAAACTTTTTAAAATAATTCATCGTATGATACGTATAAACTTCCCAACCATCTTGCTTCATTTCATAATCATCCAAAGCAAACTTATCATTATTCTCTATTGCCATATTCACCATTTCTATACGATGTTCATCTGCTGTTTCCATCGTTTTATCCCTTCGCTTACTCGAACATGGAAGAAAAATCACTTTATCCAATTTACAACGATGGGCAACCGTACTTGCAGTCCAGAGATGAACATTTGTAATTGGATCAAAGGAAGATCCGTAAATCCCTATTTTCCTCAATTCATCCTCCCCTTTCCCCTTCAACTCGGCGTGCCTTCTCTTTCATTTCTTCAATATAGTTTCGCTTATTCTCCCAGCATGCTTTGCTTAAATCAACTGGATACTCCTCCGGATTAAGCGTTCGTTTATATTCGTTCCAGAGGAGCTTCAAGCTCTCTCTAGCCTTGAGTTGGATAGCTTTTAATGCTGGTGTTTCATAATGCACATGCCCATTCTTTATAACTCGGTGATGTAATTCGATTGCCCTATAATTTGTCACCATTTTATTCAAATATGGATGAACAGGATGAAACATTTTTAAAGGTTCTTGCGTAATTACTTCAGATGCTAGTGAAATATAATCACCTTCGGCATGCCCATGCTCATTATTAATAATGCGATACACTCTTTTCTGCCCAGGTGTAGAAATTTTTTCCGGATTTCCAGATAATTTAATCGTATCTTCCATTTTGCCTTTTTCATTTTCTATACTGACTAATTTATATACAGCGCCGAGTGCTGCTTGATCATATGCTGTAATCAGCTTTGTTCCAATGCCCCATATATCAATTTTTGCTCCTTCTGCCTGCAAATTCATAATGGTATACTCATCTAGATCATTAGAAGCAATAATTTTCACATCTGGAAATCCTGCCTCATCTAGCATTTCTCTTGCTTTCTTAGAAAGATACGCTAAGTCCCCACTGTCTAATCGAATTCCCTTAAAGTGAATCTTATCTCCAAAATCCTTTGCTACCTTAATAGCATTAGGAACGCCAGACCGAAGTGTATCATATGTATCAACTAGGAAAACGCATTCTGTGTGCGTACTAGCATAACTTTTAAAAGCTTCATATTCATCTTTATATGCTTGCACTAAGGCGTGAGCATGTGTTCCAGACACAGGAATTCCAAAGATTTTCCCTGCCCTTACATTACTTGTAGCCGAAAACCCACCAATAACGGCAGCCCTTGTTCCCCATATGGCAGCATCCATTTCCTGCGCTCTTCTTGTTCCAAACTCCATTGCTGTCTGTTCGCCAATAACTTGCTTCATTCTCGCCGCTTTTGTTGCAATAAGCGTTTGATAATTAACGATATTTAACAAAGCTGTCTCTATTAATTGCGCCTCCGCAATCGGAGCTTCTACTCTAAGAATCGGTTCATTTGCAAATACTAGTTCGCCTTCCTCCATGCAATAAATATCACCGGAAAAAGTAAGATTTTTTAAATATTGAAGAAAATCTTCTTTATATCCAACTTCATTTCTTAAATAGGCAATATCCTGATCTGTAAACCTACAGTCTTTTATATAAGATAAGATTCGTTCTAGACCCGCAAATATGGCAAAACCATTTCCAAACGGAAGCTTGCGAAAGTAAAGTTCAAATACCGCTTTCCGGTCATGTATTCCATCCCGCCAATACGTCTCCATCATATTGATTTGATAAAGGTCTGTATGAAGCATAAGACTGTCATCCGCATAGTTCATCTATTTTCCTCCTCTTACTAAATTAATTTCTACTTATAAAAACTTTGTCCACTACCTCAACATGTGACAAATCTCTATTTGTTATATAGATATCCTTTTATTTATTAAATCATTCTCTTTTGAACAAACCTTTTTATTTATGTAATAAAAAAATTAATTTTGATAAAAGGAAAGAATTTATGCTCCCTTCAGACTTCGTTTCGCTCTAGTTTTAAAATATTTTTCAAAAGCAACAATCTTTAAGATAATCCTAAAAAAAAGCAAGTACGTCCATAAGAACCTACTTGCTTTGTCTATTCCTATTAAAATTTTACCTTTTCCAAAAATAATCCGTTCGCTTCTGCCATCATTCCTGTTAAACTACGATCCTTTTCTGCGATAATCGCTGGAATAGCATCTGCTTCGATTTTTCCTAGTCCAACCTCAATTAATGTACCAACCATTTTTCTGACCATATTATACAGAAAACCATCGCCACTCACACGAATTTCAAGAAAACCTTCTACTTCTTTAATATCTACAAAGAATACTTCTTTAACCATTGATTTCTTCTTTGATTTAGCGTTTGAGAAAGCTGTAAAGTCATGCTTTCCCACAAAATGGGCAGCTGCTTGCTCCATTTTCTTTATATTTAACCTTTTCTCTACATGCATGCTATATTTGCGCATAAAAGGATTGGTATACGATTTATTCCAAATTTTATATAAATACGTTTTATCCTTCGCATTATATCTTGCATGAAAACGATCTTGAACGATATCTACTTTTGAAATGCTAATATCATTCGGTAAATAGTGATTTAGATAATCCTTGACCTCTTTTTCTGTCATTTCTTTGTTCATTTTGAAGTTAGCGACTTGAGATAATGCATGTACCCCTGCATCTGTTCTACTGCAGCCAATGATTTCTATCTTTTCTCCTACCATTTCTGTTAGGACGTTTTCTATTTTACCTTGAATTGATTGGTCCCCATTGCCAAGACGTTGCCAACCTTTATAGCGTCCACCATCGTATTGAATAAGCAATTTATAATTTTTCATTTTTTCTCCTG
>NZ_DALZDK010000059.1:7630-16259 GCF_031978665.1 Niallia sp.
ACTTTTTATGAAAAAACGTAATCATCTTAAAATTAATCATTACAAAAACCTAAAGAATATTACTCATTATACACTATTATCTCCAAATTCTTCATTTGTTAAAAAATCAGATTATAACAGAAATGCTTTATTTTATAAATTTTTATTTAATTTATTTCCTAAATAAAAGAATCAATGTTAGAGTAAGATATAGCAGTAAACTATAAAGAGTTGTAGGTGAACAATAATGATAGAAATAAAAACATCCCCTCTAAGTGATGGGGAATTTAATAGAGGCGTATTTGCTACATGTGATATCAAAAAAGGTACTTTATTCCATGAAGCTCCTGTCGTTCCTTATCCAAATGATCAACATAAGTATATTGAAAGAACAGTACTCGAAGATTATGTTTATGAATATGGCATTAATCACAGTGCAGTTGTTCTAGGCTATGGCATGCTATTTAACCATTCCTATGAACCAAATGCTACTTATGAGATTAATTTTGATAAGCATACGTTTGACTACTATGCTTATAAAGATATAAAAGCCGGCGAAGAAATTTTAATAAATTATAATGGGGAAGTCGATGATTACGAGCCATTATGGTTTAATAAAGATAAAGAGGAAAAAGAAGATTAAGAAAAAAAACTGTAAACAAATACCTCAAATTTTAAGGAGTTTGTCTACAGTCTGAAGGCTCGATACTATTTCGAGCCTTTTTTCTTCTTCCACTTTGATTCGTATTCCGCTTTTTCGTGATGTACTTCCTTTAATAGACTTAACGTCATTAAAATCATAATAACGGAGAAAGGAAGAGCCGCAATAATCATCATATTTTGTAATGCTTGTAATCCTCCAGAATAAAGTAATACAAGCGAGATAGTAGTTAACAAAAGACCCCAAATCACTTTAATTCTATTGCTGGGATTCTGAATTCCATTAGCAGAAAGCATCCCCAATACGAATGTTCCTGAATCTGCAGATGTAATAAAGAAAACACTAATCAACACAATAGCTAAAATAGAAAGTAAAGAACTAAAAGGATAATGCTCTAGTAGCGCAAACAGTGTTTCTTCTGTAGCAAAAGTCGAAATAGAACCTAATCCGTTATGCTCTAATAGCATCGCATTCCCACCAAAGACAGTAAACCATAAAAAGCCGATTACAGATGGGATAAATAATACATAGGTAACAAATTCACGAATTGTTCTTCCTTTTGAAATGCGAGCAATAAAAATACCAACAAAAGGTGACCACGCAATCCACCAAGCCCAATAAAAAATCGTCCAAGTATCTATCCATGCGCGACCTTCACCATTTAAAGGAGCAATTCGAAAACTCATCCGAACTAGATTTTGTAAATACGTCCCAATCGTATCTGTAAATAAGTTTAGAATAAAGACAGTGTTACCCAGAATAAAAACAATCAAAAATAAGATAAAAGCTAAAATCATATTCGTATTACTAAGAATTTTAATTCCTTTACCTAATCCCGAAAGTGCTGAAAGGATAAATAACACAGTGACTATTACAATGATAATAAACTGAGTTAGAAAATTAGATGGAACGCCATAAAGAAAAGATAGCCCACCATTAATTTGCACTGCTCCAAATCCAAGTGTTGTCGCAATTCCTGTTACTGTTGCGAAAACAGCAATAATATCGACAATTCTTCCCAATCTTCCATCCATTGAATTACCGAGCAATGGCTTTAAGGTGGAACTAATTAGTGTAGTTCCACCCTTCCTAAAGGTTGTATAAGCAAGACTGAGTGCAACAATTCCGTATACTGCCCATGCATGAATTCCCCAATGGAAATAGGTGTATCTCATCGCATCTTTCATACCTTGGTCTGTGCCTATTTCATTTGTTGGAGAACTAATTGCATAATGGCTTAATGGCTCCGCTGTTCCGTAAAAAACAAGGCCAATCCCCATACCTGCGCTAAAAAGCATCGCTAACCAAGCTAGTCGTGAAAACTCTGGCTTATCGTCTGGTTTTCCTAATTTAATTTTCCCGACAGGACTTATTAATAAGTACAAACATATTATTACGAAAAATGTGACCACAATTAAATAATACCAACCAAATGAATCTGTTATAAAAGACTGTGCATTAGCTGTAGTTACTTCAAGCGTATTCGGAGCAATAACTCCCACCAAGACAATCAATAATAAAATAATTACAGAAACAGAAAAAACAAGATGATTCTTAAACTTCATATAATAAATTCTCCTTAATCAAATAATAATCTATGTAGATTAGTTGCTTAGTTATTATATCCGTTATTTGGAGAATTAAACACATACTAGTTCTCAAGGTGCACTATGACCGTTTTACAATTTTCCAATAAAAAACAAAGTCTTCACCCTTATCGGTAAAGACTTTGTCTCTAATTGGTTTTCTAGGAATTTAAACCTCAACAGTAATCTATAAGCTGCTACCCCATTATTCCTCAAAAGTTAGAACTATTAATACAGAATCACAATTTAGGAGCTAATTCAACAGCCTGACGCATTGCTTCCATTAAGCTTTTTTCATCTGCGATCCCCTTACCTGCAATGTCAAATGCTGTCCCGTGGTCCACACTTGTTCGAATAATTGGTAAACCAACCGTGATATTTACTCCTGCGTCTAATCCCAATACTTTCACTGGACCATGTCCTTGGTCATGATACATTGCTACAACAATATCAAAATCTCCGCGTACTGCTCGGAAAAATAATGTGTCTGCTGGAAGTGGGCCAACAGCTTCTATGCCCTCCCTTTGTGCCTTTTCTACACCAGGAATTACTTTCTCTTCTTCTTCTCCATAACCAAATAGCCCATTTTCACCAGCATGTGGATTAATACCACATACTGCAATTTTAGGATTTGAAATACCTGCCTTTTGCAACGTATCATGTGCGAGTTTAATGACATGGTAAACACGTTCTGGATTTATCATTTTTACTGCATCAATAATCCCAACATGTGTTGTTACATGAATAACTTTTAGATTCGGTGCAGATAGCATCATAGAGAAATCTTGTGTGCCAGTAAGATCAGCTAGAATTTCTGTATGACCTGGATATTTATGTCCACCTTTATGCAATGCCTCTTTATTTAAAGGCGCAGTGCAAATGGCATGAATTTTCTCTTCCTTTGCAAGCTCAATTGCTTTAGCAAGATATTGAAATGCTGCATTCCCTGCTTCCGGAGATACTGTTCCTATAGGAAGCGTTTCATCCAATAAATTTAAATTTAAACAATAAACCGTACCATAATGATAAGATATTTCTGCAATGTCTTCTACAGATATATTCTTTATTATCAACTCGCTATTTACAAACTGTTTCGCTCTTTCTAAAATTTTACTATCACCAATTACTAAAGGTCGGCTAATATCATACATTTCCTCTTCACCGAGACTCTTTAGAATAATTTCTGGACCAACACCTGCTGCATCTCCCATTGTTATACCTACAATTGGTTTTAATTTACTCATACTATCACCCTTCTTTTGTTAATCAAAAATTCTAATGCTTTTATTAATGATTCTTCTGCTCCAAATCCGCCAGCCTTAGTAACCGCCCAATAACTATTAATCCTAGTTCTAATTTTACCAAAGGGAAGTCCTGCCTCAATCTCCAAATACAATTCCATTTCCGTAACACCAAGTGCTCGACATACTGCCTTGGCTGTATCTCCACCTGTTAACACTAAACCTTTTATATTAGGAAAAGCCTTTAACAAATGATTTGCAATAATCCCCAAACCGTTCGATATTGCCTCACTTACATCAGTTTTACTTAAACCAAGCTTCTTACCAGCTTCTACCGCACTCGTTCTGTTAGTATCATCAGCTTCCACATAAAGCACAAAATGTTTACAGCCTTTATATTGCTCAACTTTATTCGCAAACTCATCCAATCTATATATTTGATTAATTAAATCAACAGGATTAATTTTCAGAAAATAGGAGTTTGATAAACTCTCAACCTTGCATAATTGCTTTTTGGTTACTTGAGATAAACTTCCTGAAACAATAAGTGTATGATTAATTTCCATTTCTTCTGTATCTTTTACAGAAGCAGAATTTAGATTTAATATTTCTGGCAAATACTCAATTAGTCCAGCGGATCCTGCCCATACGATTGATTTATTTAGCCCTACAAACAGTTCTGCAATATGGAAAAGATCCTCTTCTGTTTCCGCATCACAAACAAACCATTTATTACCTTCCTCTATCGAAGAGCGTATGATGCTATCTTTCTCTTCCTTAGATTTGTGCCAAATTTCCTTATTTAACAGTTTAATTTTCCTATTATCTGTTGGATTTAAGAGCTTTGGTAGATAGGATTCTTCCACTGGTGTCTTCGGATCTTTTGAAAATTCAGTTTCTGTTATGATGACACCGCCTACAAAATGATGCCCATTGATGGTTTGACGTCTCATTTTGGGATAGGCTGGAGCAATAACAATGACCTCTGGCTCATAAACAGCTTCTATCGCTGTAAGTTCAGCTTCTATGTTCCCTCTTAGCGTGGAATCAACCTTCTTATATATATGTTGATACCCTCTATTTTTAAGAAAAGTAGCCGCCTCTACTACCGACTGATATGCTTCTTCTCCGTTTTTTGCTCTGCTATCCGTATCTAATATAAGAACATCAGAATCTGTGTTTTCAGACGAATTTTTAAGATCAAACACTACAGTAGTAGACAAATCCTTCATCGCCAGCTGAACACCAGAATCGTTTGCGCCTGTTAAATCATCTGAAATAATCCCCATTTTGTATCTCAAGTCGAACACATCCCTTAACTTACATTTTGATACCCTGTTCCTCAAATTTATATCCTTTTTTTTCTAATCTTTTCACTAAGAATCCTACATAGATTGGAAGTAGTATTGCTGTGGTCACCACAGAAGCAGCAACCTGAACTGTTGCAATATCCACCACTGATGCGAAGCTTACATTTGCAGCTGCAATAACTGCCGGTGTTGCCACTGCATTTCCAGCTGTTGAACCTTCAGCAGCTCCAACAATTGGGTTCCATTTTAGAAGTTTGAATACATAATAACCTGCTGTTCCTGTTACAAAAACGGTTAATAATCCTAGAATAATACCGGCTAAACCACCTTCTATAATGGCAGTGAAATTAATCCCCATTCCAAGAGCAAAAGCAAAAAATGGAATTAACATGGAACTTCCGCTATCTAAAAATTCTCTCATTTTATCATCTAAATTCCCTAATACCATACCGACAACAATTGGAAGAAGCACGGAAATAAAGGAAGTGACAGAAAATAATCCATCAACAAATCCCATCGCACCAAAGATTGATAAAGCAACCATTGTTAAAAAAGGTCCATCATTAAGAGCTAAAAGTGAATAAGCTGCTCGGTCTTCCTTACTACCGTACTGACCAACTAATGCAACAAATAATCCACCATTACTATTTGTCATTGCGGCAATAACGGCAATAGGTGCTAATCCTAACCAAAGGCCATTATCTCCAGCAAATAGATACGCTAATAATCCAAAGACGGCACCAACAACCCATTTTGTTAGTAATAAAGTTGCGCCTTTCCCAACAGAAACTCCAAAGGATTTTACATTGATTTGTGCACCAGTACATAAAAGAAATAAAGCAATTAAAGTAGGTGCCCCATTAACAAATAAAGCCTCCGTAAAATTTCCAATTCTAAGAAGATTGGGAGTAAAAGTATTTAATAGCGCTGCAATTAGCAACGGAACTACCATCATCCCTCCAGGAATCCGATCCAACGTTTCTTTTATCTTCATAATCTTAACACTCCTTTTAATATGTTTCAATTTAAAACAATAAGTAATCGTTTACAATGATAATTGTAATTGCTTTCATTTATTTACACAATGAAAACAGTGTAAAATGTTGCAAAATTAAACACTTGAAATAAAAAAAAGCTGAAAACTTATTGTTTCAGCTTCCGCCATAGAGTCGTTCGATTTATCCCTAGTCTTTCTGCAACTTTTGTCTGGTTATATTGTTCTTCTTCCATAACAGCATCAATAATTCTTTTTTCAATTTCTACTAAAGTACCTTGTAAATACTCTTTATCTATACTTTCTATTTTCTTTAACCTGTCTCCAAGAAGCTGTTGAATTAACCTTTTTCCAATTACGAAACCTTTTTCTTCCTTCACCGCATCGCGAATAAGAATATATAATTCTTCTACATTGCCTGGCCAGGTATAGGATTCCAATACCTGCAAAGCCTCTTCCTTTATTTTAATTGCTGAAGTTCCAAATTTTGCATGAAAAGCAGCTAAAAAGAGTGCTGCTAATGGCCTTATATCCTCTTTCCGCTCAGACAAAGTTGGAAAATCAATGCGAATGAAATCGGGATAAGAAAGAGAGTGATATATTTCAGTGTCTATCGTATCTATTGCAATAATCACCGTTATCCCCAAAGCATGTAACTTCCTTACTCTTTCAACAAACAATCTTAACTCGCTAGCACTTAACATTTCGATTTCATTAAAATATATCGATTTTATATCCGAGTCTATTTGATTTTTCATTGTAAGGAATGCAGCGGCAGATATGATTCCTAAAAAACCAATCCCCCTATTTTTTTTGTAGTGAATAAGTTTTGAGACTTGTTTTTTCCCAGTACCCAATTTCCCTATTAGTATCCAATAATGATTACTAAGATTACTATCTATCTTATCGATACATCTCTTCATCCTCTCACTTTTAGAGATGATTACCGGTTGAGTGGGGACATCTATAATATGTAAAGGACTTTCCTCAACTAATTCATCTAATAAAGAGAATGCAAACAAATAATGATTTTCTCCCTCTAAATTTATTGGTACCATCATCTGTTTTATTCTTTTATGCTGATTCGTCACTATTATATCCAGTTCTTCTTGAAGATTATTTTTTTGATGTATTACATTTATCAATTTTTTTACCGGAACTTGCGTATGATCGAATATTGCCCAGTTTTCATAGACAATAGTTCCTTCACCATTCACTACAATAACATCCGATAATTGTCTCTCTATAACGGTTTGCATAATAGTCATTTGCAAACGTTGCTTTCTCAACATTCGGTAAATGCTCTTAACTTCTTTAATAGCTTCAAATATAGCTTCTCTTCCTGATTGTATCAGTATCCCTTCTAGATTATACTTAGCTGCAGCATCCCGTGTAATAACGTCCCCAATGATTAATTGATAGCCATCTATTTTCAATTGATTCACCAAAGGCTCAACTTCTATCGCATCCTCAATCGTAAATACCTCAATTGGAATTTCTAACAAGTCTGTTAGTGCTTTAGCTCCAATGGTAATGTTAGAGAACCCAACAATTGCTTTCTTCCCTGGATAATCATTTGCCAATGTCAGAACACGCAACATATCATAGCCAGAAACATGTATATCAACAACTGGAATATTCACTTCTTGCTCTATTAATTGTGCCGTCCCCCCACGGCTTATAATAATCTCAATTCCTTGCTTTTCTGCCTCTTTTGCAATTGGAATTGCCTCCTGTAGATTCGCCAATTCAATATGCATATTAAGTTCATGATCTATTTTTAAACATTCTTCCATTACATGCTCCAATGCAGGATATGGAGCAATTAGTAAAGTTTTAATTTCCATCGTTTTCACCTATTATTCTTTATTACTTTATACATTGAAAGAAATAAGATTAGATGTCAAGTGCCTGTTCCACAATTTAGTAGAGCTAAACAATCAGGAACCCTCCTAAATAATAAAAAACAGACCTACTAATATTTAGCAGATCTGTCTTAAGGTTATGGTCATAGATAGGCTATAACTAGCGCTTTAAATAAATAATTTCCTCCGCTAATTTAGCCATTCGCTTTTTAACATCTTCATCCGTAATTTCGTTCTCATCATCAAAATAATCATTATGCACAAACACATTTTGTACTGTTACCAATCCTTTAAAATACGCAAGAATTGGCTTTAATTGATATTCCATCACAAGAAAATGTTTATCTGTCCCACCTGTGATAACCATCCCTGTTACTTTTGATTTGAACGAATCGACTGGAAGATGATCAAAAAGATTTTTTAATACACCTGTAATGGAAGCTTGATATATTGGGGTTCCTATTACAAGAGCATCGCTTGCTAAAATTGTATTTACTACTTTAATCGTATCATCGTTATAATAGCTTAGTGGTGCCCCATTAACAAATTCAATATCATACTCTCTTAAATCAATTAACTCCACTTGAATAGTTGGATCAAGTGACTTGGCTGCAACTAAAACTTCATTCACTGCTTTTGAAGTTTTGGAACCAACTAACGAACCAGAAATCCCTACAAGCTTCATATTATCCTCCAAGCTTAAAGATAAGCATGAAACACTTTATCTTTGTCAATCTTATTAGTTATTATTAGCAAATTTATCTGCCACTACGCTCCAATTAATGATAGAGAAGAAATTGGAAATGTAGTCAGGTCTTCTATTTTGATAATTTAAGTAGTAGGCATGCTCCCAAACATCTAATCCTAAGATAGCGCGCTCGCCATCCATAATTGGATTATCTTGATTTGGTGTGCTTGTTACTTTTAAATTTCCTTCTTGGTCAACAACTAGCCATGCCCAACCAGATCCAAATCTAGTAGTGGCTGCTGCAG
>NZ_DALZDK010000059.1:16269-18129 GCF_031978665.1 Niallia sp.
GCTGCAGTAAATTTTTGTTTGAATGCATCAAAGCTTCCGAATGCTTTATTGATTGCTTCTGCTAATTCACCAGAAGGAGCATTTTCACCTGTAGCTGGTGCAATCACTTCCCAAAATAAAGAATGATTTAAATGGCCGCCGCCGTTATTTCTAACAGCTGTTCTAATTTGTTCGGGAACTTCATTAAGATTGCTTAAAAGCTCTTCTAATGATTTTGCTTGTAATGCATCCTGTCCTTCTAGAGCTGTATTTAAATTGTTCACATATGTTTGATGATGCTTTCCATAATGGATTTCCATTGTTTGTTGATCAATATGAGGCTCTAAAGCATTAAATTCATAAGATAAAGCTGGCAATGAATATGTAGTCATTTGTAATTCCTCCAAAATTTTTATTTTTATACTTATTAGTTTAAAAAGTATAATTAAACAATAAACCAAGGACAGAAAAAAATCAATTATTTTATCTTCACTTTTAGATTTTTTCGAAAATTACACTTCACTAATCTCGCTTACATTAACTGCTTTCAACATTTTATACTATCTGGTATAATTAATTTCTCTACACTTTTATTTAACTTTTACTTTGCTCTCCAAGTATAGAATGGAGGTTTATGATGACTAATACGCCAAAAACTACAAAAGATAAAATCCTTCATCTACTTAAAAAAGAAGGATCTTTAACAGTAAATGATTTTACAGACCGCTTGCAAATTACACATATGGCCGTGCGAAAGCACTTAACAATATTAGAAAAAGATGGTTTGATCCAGTCTGAACTAATAAAGCAACCAATGGGTCGACCTATTCAAAACTTCACCTTGGCAAAAAGAGCAGAGCATTTTTTCCCGAAAAGCTACGAAGGAATTAGTATTGATTTATTGCATGATGTAAAAGATCTCTATGGCGATGATTCGGTTCAGCAGTTATTCAATAAGCGGGAGGAACGTCTTACAAAGGAATATATTTCTCGCATGGATGACAAAACTCCATCAGAAAAAATGCAGGAAATGATTGAGATTCAAAATGAAAAAGGATATATGGCTGATCTTGCAAAAGTGGACGACCATACTTTTGAAATCACCGAATACAATTGTCCTATTTTAGAAGTAGCCAAAGAATTTAAAATAGCCTGTCGATGTGAAACAGAAATGCTAAAAAAAGTCTTAGGGACAACTACGATTAGCAGAACATGCTGTCGGACAGAGGGAGATAATCATTGTAAATTTTTGGTGAAATTTGTGTCATAAAATAAGGATACATGAGTCATCGAGGCAATAAAAAAAGGGATGTCTTAAGCAAAATTCACTTAAAGACTTCCCTTTTTAAAAAATATATTATGCAAAAATAGCTAACTCTACTTCAATTTGTTTCATAATTAATTGGAGGCATTCTTCTGTGGTTTTAGCAAAAATTCTCTTTCCGTTCACTATTGCATAAGGCCGTTTTGCACACATTCCACAAAATGAAAGACAGCTGCTTTCAATCACTGCAACTTCTGGATATTTTGATTCCAATATTTTTTCTAAATCTATTTCTGTAATCAAACTTCCGTCACAAATTTCTACGACTACAATCCCCATCTTTCAGCTTCTCCTTTCTATCTTCTATATTTGACTATATATAATAGAAGTGATTTGGAAGATTCACCTTTAAATAATACAGTTAAACAATTCTTATGTTTTGATTCATTTTATACCGAATAATTTACTTCCAAAGACAAGTTATCCAACCATTTTTATACCACAAAGTATAAAAACAAGTATATATTATTTAATCACTTCCCATAAAAAAAAGCAAGAAAAGAAACTAAAGTGTACCCTTTGTAAAGGACATTTTATAAAAAGCCTATGATACCATA
>NZ_DALZDK010000060.1:0-17530 GCF_031978665.1 Niallia sp.
ACCAAGAGGGCTCTTTTTTGTTCAAGTCCCCGAAAATCCTTCTAACAGGAATGCTTCTATTATATTTTTCCTATTAGATATGCTTGTTTACCATTACGCAAAAAAACAGGTAACCGATCTAGTGGTGCATCCACCACATAGCTTTTCTTTCCTAGATATTCATTCCCATCATGAGCATTCACCCATATACCAGCTGGTAAATACACTTCTCTGCTTGTCTTATGTGCTTCGACAATTGGAGCAACTAAAATATCACCGCCATACATATATTGATTAGTGATATCCCATGCCACTTCGTCTTCTGGAAACTCATAGAAAAGTGTTCGGATAACTGGAGAGCCCTTTTCATGAGCCTCTTTCATTAATTCTCTTGTATAATCTTTCATAGATTCACGGATATGCATGTACTTAACAAGAATTTTATATGCTTCCTCACCGAAGCTCCATACCTCATTTGCCGCTCCAGTATGCATTTCTTGTTTTCCTGATTTTGAGAACAGATTTTTTTGCGGAGATCGATCTCCATGTAATCGCATAACAGGACAAAACGTACCATATTGGAACCAACGAACTAGTAATTCTCTAAAATCAGGATCATCTGGATTGCCTCCACCGAATCCTCCAATATCTGTAGTCCACCATGGAATACCAGCGAGTCCCATATGAAGTCCAGCACATATTTGTTTTCGAAAATCTCCATAGTTAGAATGGATATCTCCTGACCATACTAATGCTCCATATCGTTGACTTCCTGCCCATGCGCAGCGAACAAGGTTAACAATATTTTCTTGACCAGCATCTGTTTGACCCTCGAAAAAGGTTTGCGAAAATTTCTGAGGATAAACATTTCCAATCTGTGTATTCGGTCCGTCATAATACCGGTAGTTGCTATAATCATAAGTTTTGTACTCTGGTTCTGCTTCATCTAGCCAAAACACTTTAATTCCATAGTCATAATAATTTTGTTTGCATTTTTGCCAGACATACTTTCGTGCCTCAGGATTTGTTGCATCAAAGAAGACACTATCTCCTCCGAATTGCATATGCACATCTACCCCATATTCACTTTTTACAAGCAATCCTTTTTGGTTCATCTCCTGATGGTTTTCACTTTTAAAAGAAACTTGCGGCCAGATTGATACCATTAATTCAATCCCCATCTCTTTGAGCTCATCAACCATTGCTTTGGGATTAGGGAAAAATTCTTCATTGAACCGAAAATCTCCCATTTCTGGCCAATGGAAAAAGTCAATTACGATAACATCAATTGGCAAATTTCTAGCTTTATATTCTCTTGCTACACTTAATAATTCTTCTTGTGTAGAGTAACGTAGCTTACATTGCCAAAAACCTAGTCCATACTCAGGCATCATCGGTACTTTTCCTGTTGCTTCTGCATATGCTTCTTCTATTTCAGCTGGTGTATCCCCTGCCGTAATCCAATAATCCATTTGTTTCGAACTTTCTGCCAGCCATTCTGTTTCATTAATACCGAAATAAACCTTTCCTATTGCAGGATTATGCCAGAAAAAACCATATCCTAAATTAGAAACATAAAAAGGAACACTTGCTTGTGAATTTCGATGAGCCAATTCCAGACTGCATCCTTTTAGGTTCATTCTCTCCATTTGGTATTGACCCATGCCATAGATTTTTTCCTTTGGATTTGATTCAAAAGAAATGGCTAGCTGATAATCTCCTCCAATAATTGGTTTGTATTTTCTTGCTTCCCTAGCCAATGCTCCTCCTCTGTCCCTTTCATTTAATAAGCTATCTCCCTTATCGTTATAAAAGCGAATGTTTGGATGATTTCCCCAATTATCTAAATCGATTACCCCACGAATCTTTCCATTTTCAATCCATGCTTTTTTATCTTCCATTTTAATTTTTACTGAATTTTCCTTCTGTGGTAATAGCGCAAAATCAGCTTCTAAGATTGGGCCCATTTTTCTTGATCTAACACGAAGACTATTTTTTCCCCAGGCTTCTATTTGTATTGTTTCACCATTTTGTTTACAAATCAATTTATGATTAGATTTTGTAAAATAAGTCATTTCTTCCGGTCTCCTTGAAATTTTATTTGTAAGCACTTACTATTATTATAAATGGATTTTTTCCAATAAAAATTAATATGATGTCTAATTTATATTAATATCATGTCATTTAATAGGGGGGGCTAAAAATGGAGAATTCAATAGTTAACGAAGATTTAAAGGAGATAATTTCCCATGGTTCCGCGATATTTCCTTACTCACTTCACCATACAAATCAAGAGGGAGAAAACGAAATTACATTATATAAACATTGGCATGATGAAGCAGAAATACTATATGTACGAGAAGGAGAAATGGAAGTAATGACAGGAAGTAAATCATTAATTGCCAATACGGAAACCTTAATATTTATACCACCTAACAGTCTTCATGGTGCATACCGCACAAACAATATGCCTTGTCATTTTTCATCGATAGTCTTTCACCCGAACTTTGTAAATAGCTATACCAATGATCAAATTCAGCAGGATTATTTGAATCCATTATTCGAAAATAAGCATTCTTATATATTCTCGATAGAAAGCCAGAATAATAAAAAGAAAATTCTACCATTGATAAGACAAATGGAAAATAGTTTTATAGAAAAAGAAAACGGAAGAGAGCTATTACTAAAAAGCCTACTTCTCCAGTTACTTTATTATTTTATGACATATCCACCTAAATCACAGCTTGTACCCGAACGTGGCGATCGAAATATTGAGAGACAAAAAAAGATATTAGAATACATTTCTAATAATTACACATCCCCAGTAACACTGGAGGAGTTATCATCTGTTCTTCATTTGAGCAAAGAGCAATTTTGTCGTTTCTTTAAAAATAACTTTCGGGATACTCCTATAAGCTATCTACGAAAATATCGTATCAATAAGGCTATTGAATTATTATTAAAATCAGACATGAAGATTACTGATATCGCATATGAAGTTGGCTTCGAAAGCAGCAATTACTTTACAATTGCATTTAAAGATGTACTAAAGCTATCACCGAAGGAATTTAAAAGGCAACATAAAAAGGAAGGTAAATTCACTACCTCCCCTGATGTAAAGCTACTAAAAATATAAACCTATTTTAAATGAAAGTCTTAATGATTAACCTAAGAAATCATATAACACTTGATTATTTCTATGTTGCGTTTTACTTTAGTCTTGGAGAACTGCCAATCTACCAAATCATGAAATCCTTCTCGTGCAATCTGGTATCTTTTGTATTTATCATGGCTGTTTCCCAATATACGCCAATATTCCCCCATCAACATAGAGAATATGACCATTAACAAAGTTCGACGCTTCCGATGCTAAAAACACTGCTGAACCAGCTAGGTCCTCAGGGTTCCCCCAACGAGCAGCAGGTGTTTTTCCGATAATAAATTGATCAAATGGATGACGGGAGCCATCAGCTTGCTTTTCCCGTAATGGCGCTGTTTGCGGTGTTGCAATATAACCTGGTCCAATTCCATTACATTGAATATTGTATTCTCCATATTCTGAAGCAATATTCTTTGTGAGCATTTTTAATCCACCTTTAGCAGCAGCATAAGCACTAACTGTTTCCCGACCAAGTTCACTCATCATAGAGCAGATGTTAATGATTTTACCACCACCATTTTGAATCATATCCGGAATAACTGCTTTTGAAACGATAAACGGTCCATTCAAATCTACATCAACAACTTGACGGAAATCCTCTGCTGTCATTTCTACCATTGGAATACGTTTGATAATTCCAGCATTATTTACTAAAATATCAATCGGACCAACTTCCTCTTTTATTTGCTGAATCGCCGCTTGAACTGCCGCCTCATCCGTTACATCAAAAACGTAGCCCTTTGCTTCAATCCCAGCTTCTTGATAACTTTGAACACCTTGATCTACAGATTCTTGATTTAAGGAATTAAATACAATTTTTGCTCCCGCTTTTGATAAGGCGCTTGCAATTTCAAAACCAATTCCATATATTGCGCCTGTAACTAACGCTACTTTCCCGTCCACACGGAATTTATCCATTTCAAATGTCATCTTTTTCTCTCCTTTTATTTCAATTTATCCATTGGAATCATATCCATATCCGTATACGTAATATTTTCTCCACACATCGCCCAAATAAAGGAATAATTACTTGTACCAACTCCAGAATGAATAGACCAGCTCGGTGAAATCGCTGCTTGTTCACTGCTCATAACTAAATGCTTTGTTTCATCTGGCTTACCCATCATGTGGAAAATACGTGTATCTTCTTCCATATCAAAATACACATATGCTTCCATTCGTCTTTCATGTGTATGGGAAGGCATTGTATTCCAAGCACTACCTGGCTCTAAAATGGTGTAGCCCATTTGCAATTGACAGCTTTCACATACATTTGGATGAATGTATTGATAGATTTTTCGTTGATTTAATGTTAATGGTTCGCCAGTTTCCATCGGTTTAATATTATCAATGCTAATTTTTACATTTGGATATTTGTGGTGCGCTGGTACGGAACTAATATAAAATTTAGCTGGATTGTTGGGATTTTCAGAAGAAAAGACTACATGACGTGTTTCTTTGCCAATATAATAGCCATCCTGCTTTTTCATTTCTTCTTTTTCACCATCGATTTCGATATAACCAGGTCCACCAATATTAATGACTCCTAGCTCACGGCGTTCCAAGAAATAATCTACACCCAATTGTTTATCTAAACTAATTTCCAATGACGTTTCAGTTGGCGTAACTCCACCGAAAATCATGCGGTCATTATGTGTATAAGTCAAACTGATTTCTCCAGGTATAAATACTTTTTCTACTAAAAACTCTTTTCGTAATTGTTCTGTAGAGTAGTGACGAATATCCTCTGGGCTATGTGTATAACGTGTTTCCATATTTTGCATTTTAAAGTCGCTCCTATCGATTTATTTTTCCAGAGCCAGCTAATAAAAAGCTCTTGACCTCTGGTTCACTAAATTGATTACAATCACCATAAATAGTATGTTTTAAAGCAGATGCAGCTGTAGCAAAATTAATAATCTCCTGAGCAGTGTCTTGAACTAATATTCCATGAAGAACGCCTCCCGCAAAAGCATCCCCTCCTCCTACTCTATCAACAATGGGATTAATTAGATGTTTTTGAGATTCATAGTAGCTATTGTTCATCCATAGTGTTCCTATTAATTCATTACTACTAGCGGAAAGTACTTTTCTTTTCGTTGAATATAAAATAGAAATATTCGGAAACTTCTTCTGTATTTCTTGATAGTAGTATGCTAATTCATTATCATCGCCTGTGTATTCAGAAATTCCTAAAAGATAGATTGCATCAAGCTTGCCTGCTGAACAATAGTCTACTAGTGGTAAAATTTCTGAAATTGCTTCTCCCGCTTCTTTTTGGGACCATAATTTCCCTCGATAGTTAATATCAAAGCTGATTTTACAGCCAGCCTCTTTCGCAGCTTTTATCAGTGTTATCGTTGTTTTTTGCCAGTCTGAGGACAATGCCGGCGTAATCCCAGAGATATGAAAGATATCGACATTTTTAAATAGTTCTTCATTTGACCATTCATTCTCAGTCACTTCCGCAAAACTCGAACGCGCGCGATCATAAATCACATTTACCGCTCTTTCTCCAATTCCAGCTTCCATATAATAAGTGCCTAACCGAGAACCACCGCTTATGAGAAAATCGGTATGAACACCATAACGAGTTAAATGCTTTTTCACGCCTTCACCTAAGCTATTGTCTGGAATTTTACTAGCAAAATAGACATCATGACCAAAATTGGCAAGCGAAATAGCTACATTTGCTTCTCCCCCGCCATAGTGAGCGTGAAGATTATCAGCCTGTGCGATACGAATACCAGAATCAGTTGAAAGGCGAAGCATGATTTCACCTAATGTGACAACCTTCCCCATATCTAAGCTCCTTTGATTTGATGGAATTTTTCCATATAATGACTAGCAATCTCTGTAACTTTGTCAAAGTCTCCAGATGCTACAGATGCTAATAGATTTCCTCCAACCCCTACAGCAACTACCCCAGCATTAAACCAGTGCTCCATATTTTCCAAGCTAACCCCGCCTGTTGGCATAATATTTAATTGAGGCATTGGCGCTTTGAAAGCGGACACAATATTTGGCCCATAAGCACTACCTGGGAATAGCTTGATGATATCTACCCCTGCCTTCAATGCCTCTTTCATTTCCGTAATCGTTAAACATCCAGGAAGATACGGTATTTGATATAGATTACATAGTTCGGCCGTTTCTTTATCAAAGTTTGGACTAACAATATATTCTGCTCCAGCCATAATTGCTAGACGAGCCGTTACTGCATCTAAAACAGTACCTGCACCAATTACAATTTCCGAATCATGCTTATACATTTCCACTAATTCGCTAATAGCTTTATCTGCATTGGGAACAGTAAAAGTTAATTCGATTCCCTTCATGCCTCCCTGAACTACCGCGCTACTTGCCTTTACAGCCTCTTCCTTACTGTTGCCACGAACTACCGCGATAACTCCCGCTCCTTTTAAGCGTTGTAATGTCTCAACTCGTTTCAACTCTATCACTCTTTTCTTATTTAGAAATTAATATTTACTATTAAGAAATACACAACTTGATTATACATACTTTTCCGAAAAATGTAAACGTTAATCATAAAATAAAAAAAATCGCCGAAACGATTTAATGAGTCCAAGTTTGCATTAACTCATTTTTCGTTTCGACGATAGCCTTTATTATTTGGTTTTTAAAGTCTTCTGAAAGTCTATATTTTGGCATACTTACACTAAATGCTCCAATGATTTTCCCATCTTTTTTTAATGAAGCTCCAATACAGAAAATATCTTTCTCCATTTCCTCATCATCAAAGGCAATCCCAGTCTCTCTAACTTTCTGTAATTCTGAAGCCAATTTTAAAGTGTTGGTTATGGTATGTTCCGTATACGGAACTAATGGAGTTGCTTTTATATAATCTAAATAATCCTCTTCTTCCAATTCTGCAAGGACTGCTTTCCCCATTGCTGAACTATACAATGGCCTTGTTATTCCCACTCTTGATGACATTCTTATTGTCTGATGTTTAGCATCTAACTTATTCACATATAATATTTCATTATCAACTAGAACACCTAGATGGATTGTTTCATCAATTAATTTTTGCAGTTTTTCTAAATAAGGCAATGTTATCTCTACTAAGTCCAGTTGATCCACACCCTGATTGGCATACCGAATAAGCTTGGACCCTAACCGATAATTTTTATTTTTATCCCTGCTGACAAAGCCGATCAACAATAAAGTATCCAATATTTTCAAGGTAGTGGAAGTGGTCATTTCCGTGTTATGAGCAATTCTTTGCAAGGACTGATTTGGATTCTCTGAAAGATAGTCCATAATTTTTGCTGCCCTTAATAAAACCGTTCCATATGGTTTCGTTTTCTCCATTATACACCCTCTTTTCCAATAAAGAAATTATATACTAAAAGTGTGTAAAATAAAAGTCCTCTTAACCAAATGAAAAAGAGAATACCTTTTCCTTTGCAGATAAGTATCTTGAATGAATCTTATGAGTAAATTGCTACTTTATGATAGAGATAACATTTGAATGATTGTTTTCATTACAGCATCTTCTTGATTCGATCGAGTAATAAAATTCGCTGCATTTTTCAATTCTTCCACTGCATTTCGAACAGCAAAACTATAGTTACTACGAGTCATCAGTTCTATATCATTATAACCATCCCCAAATGCCATGGTTTCTTCTGGTGTAATATTTAGCAACTGCTGTAAGTGCTCAACAGTTGTGCCCTTGTGAACATTTACATTGGCTATATCAATCCAAGCTGCTTCAGATGCCACAATATAAGCAGAATTAAAAAAGGAAGACAATCTTTCTCTTGTTTCAAAACATTTAAGCTGTGAGTCGTGAATGGTTATCTTTACAAAATCTTCTGTTATTTCTTTGAAATCAGATACTATCCTTACTTGTGCATAAGACCTTCTTACAATGGAGGATTCTTCAGGAGCAAGGCTATCCTTTATGAATGCACCACTTCTAGTACAGGCAATTATAGTATGATTTGGACTAATTTCCTCTAGTAAGCGAATAATTTCTAACCCTAGTTCATTACTTAACAGGGATTCATAAACAATTTTTCCATTATGCTTGATTCGAGTGGCACTATCGCCTAAAATCCATATATCTTTTGCATCTTCTCCAAATAACTCTTCAATCCGTTCACATTGTTTGCCAGTAACAGGTGCAAAAGCCACACCTTTGTCTTTCATTATATTTTTTACCTTTTTATACAATTCCCTATTAAAATCGCCGTTATTATTTAAAAATGTACCATCCATATCGGTTAGCACTAATTTAATCATTTGATTTCCTCCCAAGCTATTATTCTATTCCTCGATTTGTTTCAGAATTCTTGCTGGATTTCCACCTACAACTACATTATCTGGTACATCCTTTAGGAATAATTCAAACAACTGTTGAGTTACTTTTTTCAATGTTTTTTACATCTGTTCTAGCCAAAGTAGAATTTAGTTTTTCAGAACTCCCTAACATGATTGCAATAAAACCTGCAATGATAAAAGGGAAAATTCCTATTGTTGATTTTGCTGCCACAAATCCGAGCATAGGGGGCAAAAAGGTACTACCTGTATAAGCAACTGCCATTTGATAGCCCATGATTGTTTGAGAATGCTTCCTTCCAAATCGGAGTGGTGTTTCATGCAGCATACATGGAAAGATCGGTGCTAATCCTAATCCAATCATAATAAAACCTACTAGTGAAAAAAGAACGGGGAAAGGTAAAAACAAAAGCGTTGCACCAACCAAGGCGATTATTTGCCCCCAGCGTATTAACCTTCGATTACTCATTTTCAAAGTAATAAAGCCTGTGATAAATCTTCCAACAGTTATTCCTGCGTAAAACAAAGAAACCCATTTTGCCGCTACATCGATAGATACATGTTTAGCATTTACAAGGAAGCTACTTCCCCAAAGCCCAACTGCCGCTTCAGCCCCACAATAAAATAAGAATGCTAGCAAAGCTAGCTTAACCCCTCGAATTTGCCACGGTTTTTGATTTTCCATTTCCGTTTCATCTAATGTACTACTTGAATTTGCAAGCTTTTCCTCCTCTTGATGACGATTTGTCTTACTCTCAGCCTTTTTCCAAAGAGGAAGCGTAAAAAGCAAAATGACTACTAACGTAAATTGGATCCCTGCAATTGCAAGATAGCCACTTCTCCAAGAATGTTGTGAAGAAATAAACTGAGCCATAATGATTGGACCAAGAGTAGCACCTACTCCCCAAAAACAATGAAGCCAACTCATATGATGTGCTTTATAATGGGTAGCAACATAATTGTTTAATCCCGTATCCACTGCCCCCGCACCTAAACCGAGTGGTACAGCAAAAATAAAAAGCCAAATAATCGAAGGTGCCAAGTGAAAGCCAAGCAGTGCTCCAGCTGTCATAAGACAACTAACAAATGTAACAATGCCAGTTCCAAACTTTTTAAGCACAGTTCCGCTAATAAAGCTTGAAATGATCGTTCCACTGGCAATTGTCATAAAAAGCACTCCAGCAGTCTCAAGTGGTGCCCTAAATTCCACTTGCATTAATGACCATGACACTCCCAATAAGGAATCTGGTAACCCTAAGCTGATAAAAGCCAAAAAGATGATTACTAAAAAGAATGTAGCCATGAATATCCCCCACTCTATGTTTTTTTTAAGGTATTAATTTGTCTTATTACTTATTCCAGTAATCATTCGCTCAAGTCCAAGACTTTGTAATCCATATAGATAATCTTGTTTCCACTCACTCATTCTAAGTTCTGGGATATGTTCTCTTGGAATATAATTAGCGCTTTGTTTTTCAATCTGATTAATAATATGTTGGTCTACTTCATCATCACAAAAAATAATTGCATGGGGATTAATAATTGATACAAAGGAAGCTACCAATCTGCTTATTGCATCAATCTCCTCTTCTGTCGAAATAAACACTTTGCCATTTTCAAAAGCTTGCCCAAAGTTTCGTTTATCATATTGAGGAACAAATGAAACTTCTCCTGAAAAATTAGAGCTACCTCGCACAACAGCACCATTTATAATAAGTCCAGCACCAGGTCCATTTTGACCTAAATATAGATAAACAAGCGATTTATTGTTCTTATTCTCCTTATGATCGTGATATCCTAATACTGCTGCATTCATATCGTTTTCTATTATTACTGGTAGGGAGAAATGATTTTCTAAGTATCCCTTCAAATCAAAGTTTTGAAGATGTTCATAGCCTGGTATATAAATAATCCGTCCATTATCAACGGAACCAGGAACACCAATAGAGACAGCGTTAATTTTCGGATATTTATTTTTTAATTCTTCCACATACTTGATCAGTAAATTTACATTGTCATCCTTTAATGCACTAGCAGTTTTTCCGGCATCCTTTATTTCTCCTAGACAGTTAAACACAATATAATTTGTCTCTGTTCTTTCTAAAAAAATGGCTAATCCTAACATATACTCTGGATTATATGTATATCGCTTTGCTCTTCTTCCACCGCTCGAATCATCCAGACCGGCTGAAAACAATTCTCCATCCTTCTCCATCTGGGTTAAGAATTTGCTGATTGTTGGGAAACTAATTCCTAATTTATCGCTAAGCTCTACCTTTGTTGCACTTCCATTATCTAAAAGAAATAGACGAATGCTACGATGAATGATTGTTTTCATTGATTTTGGTGTTGCATCCACTTCTTTCACCACCTTTTAAAATTGGATATTATTTACAAATACCCACAGTCAAAACTTATTAAATATATTTAATAAGCAACAAACAAAAATACTTATTAAACTTATTTAATAAGTATTTAAGCTAATATAGCATACAAATTTAACGAAAGCAATGAAATATCCAATACATACTTTTTCCCTTTTGAAGCCAGATTTATGAACTCACAGACTTCAACTATGAGTTCTGTATATGTGTGATAATTTTCTATTTTTGTTTATTATGGAAATAGCCTAACCCTCTATTATAGTTTTAATTGATTCAAAATCTCATCGTAGAGTTCATCCAATGATTTCGAACTATCGAGCTTTAAAACAGGACTTTTTGAAATCTTCATTTGATATTCCTGTTCAGCATAGGTTCCTGCCATGCTTTTCTCTTTTGCTGTCCAATATGTTTTGCACCATTCTAAAAAGTCATTTGTATATTCACCATTTTCATCAAGCCACATCTTACTTAGATTGTTTCGCTTACTTTCTCTATCTCTCAGTCTGTCCATACGGATGTCTTCATCCAAAGACAGAAAAACTAATAGGTCTCGGTTACTAAATCCATCAGGACACCACATAAAAATAGACCCAGAAACCACATAACTACTGTTAGAGTTAATATCTTTTTGATACATTTCCTTGCGTTTTTCCATCGGATTATTTTCTGTAAAGGTATCATCTTTCCAAAGGTAATTATCTGTATCAATCCATTTAATCTTTTCTTTTTCACTAATATATTTCGCTAAGGTGCTTTTTCCAGTTCCTGAGCCTCCTATTATTTGAATTCTCATTTTCATCCTCCGTATAATTAATTTATTTAATTAGACTACCTCAACCAACTATTTCAAATGGCAAAAAATAGTTGAAACATTCTCTCAAATATTTGTCAAAGCTTAAATCAGGTGCAAACCTTAAATATGTTTCAAGTCCTTTGCATATAACATCAACTTTCTTAACTATTACCGAAAAATAAAAGAAGACGAACTCCAAAAGTTCGTCTCCCCCTTATAAATATTATCCAATAGAACCTTCCATTTCGAACTTAATCAGACGGTTCATTTCTACTGCATATTCCATCGGTAATTCTTTTGTGAAGGGCTCGATAAAGCCCATTACGATCATTTCTGTTGCTTCTTCTTCGGAAATACCTCTACTCATTAAGTAGAATAATTGCTCTTCAGACACTTTTGAAACTTTTGCTTCGTGCTCTAATGAAATATTATCGTTCAAGATTTCATTATAAGGGATTGTATCAGAAGTAGACTTGTTATCCATAATTAATGTGTCACACTCGATATTAGAACGAGCACCATCCGCTTTACGTCCAAAGTGAACAATACCACGGTATGTTACTTTTCCGCCTTGTTTCGAAATAGATTTAGAAACAATCGTAGAAGAAGTATTTGGAGCTAAGTGAAGCATTTTCGCTCCAGCATCTTGGTGTTGTCCTTTACCAGCAAGGGCGATAGATAAAGTCATTCCTCTTGCGCCTTCACCTCTTAAGATAACAGCAGGGTATTTCATCGTTAATTTAGAACCAATATTTCCATCGATCCATTCCATAGTAGCATTCGCATCACAAACAGCACGCTTTGTAACTAGATTGTATACGTTATTTGCCCAGTTTTGAATCGTCGTATAACGGCAATATGCATCTTTTTTAATAATGATTTCAACAACCGCACTATGAAGAGAGTTTGTTGTATATACTGGTGCTGTACATCCTTCCACGTAATGCACACTTGCACCTTCATCCACGATGATTAACGTTCTTTCAAATTGTCCCATATTTTCAGAGTTAATACGGAAGTACGCTTGTAATGGCGTATCCACTTTAATTCCTTTTGGAACATAGATGAATGATCCACCAGACCATACAGCTGAGTTTAAGGCAGCAAACTTATTATCTGTAGGCGGGATAACTGTTGCCCAATGCTCACGGAAAATATCTTCATTTTCTCTTAATGCAGAATCCGTATCTTTGAAAACAATTCCCATGTTCTCTAAATCTTCCTGCATATTATGGTAAACAACCTCTGATTCATACTGTGCAGATACACCTGCTAAGTATTTTTGCTCAGCTTCTGGAATACCAAGCTTATCAAATGTTTGTTTAATTTCATCTGGTACTTCATCCCATGATCTTTCTGTTTTCTCTGAAGGTTTTACATAATACGTAATTTCATCAAAGTTTAAAGCAGATAGGTCGCCACCCCATTGTGGCATTGGCATTTTATAAAAATGCTCTAATGATTTCAAACGGAAGTCTAGCATCCATTGTGGTTCAGCCTTCATTTTTGAAATTTCTTCAACGATTTCTTTCGTTAATCCACGTTTAGAACGAAAGATAGAAACGTCTTTATCTGAAAATCCATATTTATAATCCCCAATTTCGGGCATCTTTTTTGCCATTTCATTTTCCTCCATTCTACATGCAACCTTGGTGGTACATTACGAATCTAATCCTTCGTTTACCCCTTTTTCCATAGCTTTCCAAGCTAATGTTGCACATTTAATTCTTGCGGGAAATTTACTTACACCTTGAAGTGCTTCAATATCCCCCATGTCTATATCATCAGCGTAGTCTTTTCCTTGAATCATCTCAGAGAATGATTCAGACATTTTTAACGCCTGCTCTACTGTTTTTCCTTTAATTGCTTGTGTCATCATGGATGCAGAAGACATGCTAATGGAGCATCCTTCCCCATCAAATTTCGTATCTACGACAACCCCATCTTCAATTTTCATCGTAAGAAGAATCCGGTCCCCACAGGTTGGATTATTCATGTTAACGGTCAAGCTTCCTTCAAGAACACCTTTGTTCCGAGGATTTTTATAATGATCCATAATAACACTTCTATAAAGTGAATCTAAGTTATTAAAAGACATCGCTAAAATACTCCTTTGTTTTGCCAATCCCTTCAACAAGCTTATCAATATCTTCTTCCGAATTATATAGATAAAAACTTGCACGAGCGGTTGCAGAAACATTTAGCCATTTCATTAATGGTTGTGCACAGTGATGTCCTGCACGTACGGCAATTCCTTCAGCATCTAACACTGTTGCGACATCATGTGGATGAATATCTTCAATATTAAACGTGATAACGCCAGCCCGATTATTTGCACTTTGCGGACCATAAATAGTTAGACCGTTTACAGAAGACATTTTCTCTATCGCATAGGCTGCTAATTTATGTTCATGTTCGGTTATATTTTCTAATCCAATCTCTTCTAGAAAATCAATCGCAGCACCAAGACCAATGGCACCTGCAATGATCGGAGTACCAGCTTCGAACTTCCATGGAAGTTCTTTCCAAGTAGATTCGTATAAACCGACAAAATCAATCATTTCACCGCCAAATTCAATTGGCTCCATATTTTCTAAAAGATGTTTCTTTCCATAAAGTACCCCAATTCCAGTTGGACCACACATTTTATGGGCAGAGAATCCAAGGAAATCACAATCCAAGTCCTGCACATCTATTTTAACATGCGGAGCCCCTTGTGCTGCATCTACTACAAGCACCGCTCCATTTTTATGGGCAATCGCAGCTATTTCCTTTATTGGATTAATGACACCAAGGACATTAGAAACATAAGCAATAGAAACTACTTTAGTTGCCGATGTAATTGTGTTTTCCACATCTGCAATAGCAACCGTGCCATCTGCTTGAAGTGGCAAATATTTTAGTGTTGCTCCCGTTTTTTTGGCAACTTGCTGCCAAGGAATGATATTACTATGATGTTCCATCGGGGTGATGACTATTTCATCCCCCTCTTTCACATTTTCCATTGCATAGCTATGTGCAACTGTATTGAGTGCTGTGGTAGTTCCACGAGTAAAGATAATTTCCTCTATGGATGAAGCAGAGATAAACTTTCTTACCTTTTCTCTCGCTCCTTCGTAAGCATCCGTTGCTCTAGTCCCTAAGGTATGAACACCACGGTGTACATTGGAATTATACTCTCGATAGTATTTTTCCAATGCTTCAATTACCTGAACAGGCTTCTGAGAAGTAGCTGCACTATCAAGATAAACCAATGGATGTCCGTTGACTTCTTGGTTTAAGATTGGAAAATAAGAACGAATATGTTTGCTATCCATTATCTTACTTTCCTTTCAATTACCTCAACTAATTGCTTTTTCACACCTTCAATTGGCAATTGTTCTACAACTGGAGCTAAGAAACCGTGAATAACTAATCTTTCTGCTTCATGTTGTGGAATACCACGACTCATTAAGTAATACAATTGTAAAGGATCTACTCTACCAACAGATGCAGCATGACCTGCAGTTACATCATCTTCGTCAATTAAAAGAATTGGGTTGGCATCGCCTCTTGCTTTTTCACTTAACATTAGAACACGAGATTCTTGTTCAGCGTTAGCTTTCGTTGCACCATGCTCAATTTTTCCAATACCATTAAAGATAGAAGAAGCTTTATCTTTCATTACACCATGTTTTAAGATATAGCCTTCAGAGCTCTTACCATAATGAACTACTTTTGTTGTGAAGTTTTGCTTTTGATCGCCACGACCAACTACTACTGATTTCGTATCACCAAAAGAGCCATCACCCATTAAGTACGTTGTATTATCAGAAATCGTATTACCATCATTCATGAAGCCTAACGCCCATTCAATTTTAGCATCACGACCTGCAACACCACGACGGTTTACATAAGTAGTGACACCATGTGCTAAATTATCTACCGCTCCATATTGGACTCTTGCATTCGCATTTGCAATTACTTCCGTTACAATATTGAACACTGCCTCTTCAGGATCCACAGTAGAAACATAGTTTTCTACATAAACAACAGAGCTATTGTCTTCTGCCACTACAATAACGTGGTTAAAAAGATTAGCTTCTTTGTCATCATGTAAGAAGATAGATTGAATTGGTTCTTCCACTACTACATTTTTAGGAACATACAAGAATACTCCACCATTTAAAAGAGCCGCATGCAAAGCAGTTAATTTATGCTCATCTACTTTAACAGCATCTTTCATAAAGTATTTTTGCAATAACTCGCTATACTCTCTTGCTGCTGTAAAAATATCAGTGAAAATGACGCCACTTTCTTTTAATTCATTGGAAACAGCTAAGAAAGTTGGACGATTATTTCTTTGAATATAAAGTGTTTTATTTTTTTCTAAATCAATAAGTGCTTTTACTTCTTCTGGCAATTCATTTACATCAGAAAAATCTTCACTGCTTACAATGTGTTTTTCAAATTGTGTAAAGTTCCAGTTTTTAATATTTGTTTTGTCCGGTCTTGGCATTGGAAGAGCATCTGCTTGCTGTAAAGCATTAACACGCAGCTCTGTTAGCCAAGAAGGTTCATTCATATCTTTCGAAAAAGAGGAAAGATATTCTTGGTCAAATGGTAATTTAATATCCGTTGTCATTGGTCAATCCTCCTAACGATTACGCTTCTTGTTCAACAGTTTCGTCTTCAATACCTAGCTCTTTTTTAATCCAATCATATCCTTCTGCTTCTAAGCGTTGAGCAAGCTCAGGACCGCCAGATTTAACAACACGACCTTGCATCATTACGTGAACGTAGTCAGGAGTGATGTAGTTTAATAAACGTTGGTAGTGAGTAATGATTAAGCAACCAAACTCTTCTTTACGCTCTTCGCGCATTTTGTTGATTCCTTTTGAAACAACTTTCAATGCATCGATATCCAAACCAGAATCGATTTCATCTAAAATCGCAATTTTAGGATTTAACATCATTAATTGAAGAATTTCATTACGTTTTTTCTCCCCACCTGAGAAGCCTTCATTTAAATAACGTTGTGCCATGTCTGGATCCATTTCTAGATAATCCATATTTTCATCCATTTTGCGAATAAATTTCATTAATGAAATTTCGTTTCCTTCCCCTAAACGGCTATTTAAAGCAGAACGTAAGAAGTCAGCATTGGTTACACCGCTAATTTCGCTTGGGTATTGCATTGCTAAGAATAGACCTGCACGTGCGCGCTCATCTACTTCCATTTCTAATACATCTTCATCATCAAGACTTACTTCACCACTAGTTACTTCATATTTTGGGTGACCCATGATTGCAGAAGATAAAGTAGATTTACCAGTTCCGTTTGGTCCCATGATTGCGTGAATTTCTCCACCTTTTATTTCTAAGTTAAGACCTTTAATAATTTCTTTTTCTTCGATTGAAACATGTAAATCATTAATGACTAATTTAGGTTGACTCATATTATATACCTCCATAGTAAAAAGAAGTTTTGTTCACAAAATTGTCGAAACTTCATTATCAATTTATTATCATTCTAATCTTATAACAAATAAAATCTGATAGCAACCTATTGATTCCTGTTATATAAGGAAAATTCTCATAAAATAAATAAATACGCCAGATTCCTATTTAAAATGTATCCATTCTTCAAAAATGAAACGATTTCTTTCCCTATTTGAAATAAAAAACAGTATTTCAATATAAAAGATTGATCCTTATATTTATTTAATAAACACCGTTAAATACTTCATCATCCACAGCTTCGTTTTAGTATTTATACACCCAATAAATTTAGCCCTAGTACATATTGGAAAAGTAACCACTGCACTTCATCCCATAATAAAGCGAGTATTTTGTAACCAATCATCTTTTTTAAAGGCTGTTTTCTAAAAAATTGTTGCTTTTTCAATAGAAAAAATCAATTAATGA
>NZ_DALZDK010000061.1:0-17126 GCF_031978665.1 Niallia sp.
CGGTGTGAACAGGGGGAAAAGGGAGCGATAACCTCAAACCCTTACCTATCTGTATGAACAACAAGAATTATAAGTCCTAATTTAGACGGTGTGTAGCAAGTGTATTATAATGTGGATTTAGGTGAGTAATATACAAGAATTTTTATATGATTAATCAAAAATGATTCGCCGAGCTCAGTTACAGCATTTACTTTTCTGAACAACTTGTCATTAACACGACTCGTAACATTACCACTTAATAATTTATTTCCCCATTTTCATAAAAGCTCTCTGATTCTCTTGTTTTGTATTTCTAGGATGAATTTTCATAAATTAGGAAATACTAGAAGAAAAAATTAAGGATGGAATCTTATGAAGAAAAGATACTGGCTATTATTACTACTTTGCTTTGTCTTAATGATTTCTATTGTAACTAATCCTTCAGATAAAGATGAATATGCAGAATGGGTTGGGGATCAAATTAAACAAGAAGAGGGTCCATTACTAGGTTTACTTGGCGGATCTTTGATTAAAATGGGTACAACGAAAAAAGATTTTGTACTGTTTACGCTCTATGAAACAAAATATAGTAATAATACTGAGAAAGCTTTGTTAGCAATAGGGATATTCAATAATTTCATCTGTTTAAAGGAAGGAGAGTAGTGCTTAAGCTACTCTTTTTTTGATAGGAACATTAATAAATAAGGAGAGACTACTTTATTAATTGAATAACTAATTTGAGTGACTGTGTCTAAAAATGGCACAGTTTTTTTGCAGGCAAAAAAGGATTTGTAATAGCTACGACAAAGTAATTGTAAAGGGAACTTGACGTTAAGTTTCCTTTACAATTATACTGTGAAGGAATAGAGGTGATGAGGGATTTGAAAAATAAGTTAAGTGAACATAGAAAAAAATTTGGTTTGTCCCAAGATAAATTAGCTGAAAAGTTAGGTGTTTCCAGACAAACAATTATTTCAATTGAAAAGGGTAGATACAATCCATCTCTCCCTTTAGCAATGATTATCGCTAAAATATTTCAAACAAGTGTGGAAGATATTTTTATTTTAGAAGAAGACGATTATAAATAAATTTAAATTTTGATTAAAATTAGGAGGGGATAGATATGAAATCAAGGTTAGGTTATTTAATCATTGGTTTTCTTTTATTGATAGAAAGTGCTTATTTCCTTTACGGTGGAATTTCTGGTGATTTTCCATTATTTCCAACTAATGCACTTATTTTTTCGTTATCTGTTATGTTTCTTTCTCTTGGTTATTTGCATCCACAATTTAAGAATAAAGATGAAAGAATGAAAGTAATACGAGAAAAAGGAATGTTTTACTCCTATTTTATTTTAATGTTCTATTTTTCTCTTTTTATGATATTAATTCACTTTCAAGTTATTAGTATAAGTGCAATGGGAGTTGTTACCATTCTTGCTGCACTTACTATTATGACTGTCTTTCTTTCAATGGTTGTTTTATCTTTGCTTTTATGATTAAGGGGATTAACTTTAGAATCCATCCAATACAGAGAGAAAAAGGGGATAAAATTTCTGTAGTAACCAATAATATAATTCAAACAAGTGAAAGTAGTCCTATTATAAATATCGAATAAAAGGATGGTTAGATGTCAGATTCTCGTATTGAACTATTTGATAAGGCGGTGAAATTGAGAAAAGAATCTACCAAAGCTTTTGCAGATAATTGGTTAGATTATTCACTTTATACAACTTTTGAATTTTGGTTATTGGTCCTCCTATTTTTTGTTCCATTGATTGTTGTGATATGGAAAATTGATAAGGGAAAGATTTTTGTAATTGGATTTTATGGATATAGCGTGCACCTTTTTGGTCATTATCTAAATTTAATAGGAATTAATACCGGAGTGTGGAACTATCCTATTTCTTTAATTCCGCTAATTCCTAGTGCATCCTTTGATGCGTGTGTGGTGCCAGTCACATATATGTTAGTATATCAATGGATATTAAATAAGAAAAAAAACTATTATATTTATATCTTCATTACTGCTATGCTCTTCGCTTTTGTTTGTGATCCGATTTCAGTAAAGTTGGGGCTACTGAAAATGTATGGAAATGTTAATTATTTATACAGTATCGGATTTTATTTATCTATAGCCTTAATCGCAAAAGTTATCACAAATGTGTTTATTAAATTATCCAATAAAAAAATACTCAACAATTGATGCTGGTGTTTTGCGTAACGATACATTTATTATATGATGAAAGAAGGAGAGTAGCGTTTGAGCTACTCTTTTTTGTGTATAAGTTTAGTTAATTCCAAGGAGATCTATGATGAAAAAAATCAGCATGAAATTTTGAGTGAAGTTGAACCAACCATCATTAAATTATCTTAAATTAAGGTGTTAGGTTAATTATTTAAGAGATTCTCGTTATAAAAAGAAGGAAAGTTTACATGAATTCATGAATCTGCGTTGTAAAAATATAAATCTTAGGAAAGATTTTAGCCCAGATTATAATATATGATCCAACCGAGAGCGGATATGATCCAAA
Source organism: Niallia sp. (assembly GCF_031978665.1). Lineage (NCBI taxonomy): Bacteria > Bacillati > Bacillota > Bacilli > Caryophanales > Bacillaceae > Niallia > Niallia sp. The sequence continues at coordinate 2,513 of NZ_DALZDK010000061.1, forward strand.
TTTAGAATATATGATCCAAAAACGAGAGAATATGATCCAAACTTACAATATATGATCCAACCAATCAAGGATATAATCCAAACTTAAATAGTGTAAAAAGCTAAAAGAGAAAGGATATCTTTTCCTTTTGTCGAATGAAGTTAGTATTCTTACTTTATCCAAAAGGGGGTAATCAAGCTGAATACAATAATCCACAGAGTTGGAACAATCTATTTGCCTGTTCAGAATCCGAAGCTAGCTTCAAACTGGTATCAAGAAAAATTAGGAGCAAGAGAAAATTTCAGAAATAAAGAGAAAGCCATTCTGGATTTTGCAAACCAAAGCTTCTTTCTTGTTAAATCAAAAGAAGGAGCAAAGGCTACTTTTCAAGATGCTAAAGGCAAGGAGCATTTTTTCCTAACATTTGAAGTAGATGGAATAGAACAATTGCAGAAACTTCATTCCGAACTAAAGGAAAAAGGCGTCGAGGTTGGCGCTATTGAGGATAGAGGACATCCAGGTAATAATTTTGTCTTTTACGATTTGGATGAAAATAAATTTGATGTGTGGAGTGAGTTAAGTCCAAGCTTTAAAGAGAAATATCTGATTAACAGTAATGAAAGATAGATGATACATAACCTTAAAACAACTAACTTTCCAGGAATATGTATAAATGCTATGCAGAAAGAGTATGAGATATAAACTAGATAAATAGTTTAAGATGATTGTTTTTGTATACTCAATAGGACTTAAGTGATCTAATTGATAGAAAAATTATGATTACAGTGGTTGATAGGGAGGAAAAATGAAAAAAATCAACTTGAAAGTATGGATTCCTAGTACGGAGATTAAGGGAGAGCTACACTTAGTTGAATTCAAATACTCAAAAGGCTTGCAAATAACGTTAGAAGATAATCAGGCTAATATTTATCAAATCCAATTTAATAAAATGAATAATGGAAATTATGTTTTAGCTTGTAGATTCGCAGATGAAATGAAGCGAAGTGACTTAGCAGAACCAGCTTATCAGGCTCGTAAAAACGAAGGAGATGCTGTTCGAAAATCATGGTCTTTATATAAGGCTATAAATTCAGATTTTGTAGATTGGTATGATCAGCTACCTGGTCCAGGAAGTGAACATTATCAGATAGAACATTATATAATTGCTACCTCGGAGGAAACCTTTGAAATTTTGAGTGAAGTAGAACCAACAATCATTAAATTATCTTAAATAATGGAGTTAAGTTAACTATTTAAGAGATTATCGTTATGAAAAGAAGCAAAGTTAACATAGATTCTTGAATCGCCTTTGTGAAAATAAAAATCCTAGGAAAGATTTTAGCCAAATTATAATATATGATCCAAAAAAGAAAGGATATGATCCAAAATTATAATATATGATCCAAAAAAGAGAGGATATGATCCAAACTTACAATATATGATCCAAAAAAGAGGGGATATGATCCAAACTAAATAAATAGCTAAGTAACAGAAGAAGGTTTGATGGGTGGAGCACTCTCTTTGACTTTTACACACCATCCCGATTAGATAGAAGTTACTCGAATTTGTTAGAGAGCTTCAAAATATGAACAGGAGGATGCTTTCCATTACAAAACAAAAGTAGATTTAGCCAAAATAAGTAAAATTTCTTTTACATATCCCTAATAACTCCAGAGCATAATAATGTTTTGGAGGTGGCAATGATGAATGAAAAAGACTATCAAAAAATATATGACGAATACTTGCAACAAGCAAAAGGCCAAGCGCAAATGGAAGCCGCTGAGGAAATCGATTCAGGTGCAGAGCAAATTGTGGCTGTTCGTAAAAATGAGGACGATGATATTATTGCTTTTAAAACAAATAGCGGCAGAGAATTAGATTATATTACCGCACTTGATGAAGCAAAAGCAGGCAAGTTAGCGCATGTCGATGTTTTTCATAAATATGGCAGGGACATCATCCGTAGTGAACCGGATGGGATTAAAGAAAATAATTTAGATAATTTGCCTTCTTTTTAAGGGTGATTGAAAGAAAAAAATTATCTATTGACTAAACTTTTTAAATAAGGTAATATTTTCTAAAATAAATACGGAATATTGGCTAAGAAGAGAAGAGTAATTTAGATTCATTATTTAAAGAGAGCTCCAGTAGGTGAAAAGGAGTAATAAGGATCTTCATGAAAAAAGACTTGGAGCTTTCGCACGGATCAAAGATTATCGTTAATTTTTGTGATGCTGCGACGGGATCTCCCGTTATAGAGATAGGGTATAATCAATTTTTTATAGTTGCCGTACCCGAAGAGGTTGATATGGTAACATATCAATAAACTGGGGTGGTACCACGAAGTTTATAATAACTCTCGTCCTCAAGATGAATAATCTTGGGGGTGGGAGTTTTTTTTATGGATAAATCGGTATGTAATGATTTAATAAACGAACAAAAAGACGGGAGTGCAACAGAATGAGTCACGAACAAACAACTCGGAGAATCGAAAAATTAGAGGCTTTAAGAGAAAAAGGAGTTTTAGTCTATCCAGAAAGATTCCGGTCAAACTATGAACTTTACGAAGCAGCATTGCTTGAAGATGGTACAACAGGAGTTCGAGTTGCAGGAAGAATCATGGGAATTCGTCAGTTTAGTAAATTTAGTTTCATCACCATTTCAGACATACAAGGGAGCCTGCAACTTCTGTTGAAAAAAGAAGAGGTTGGAGAGCAGTCTGCTAATGATTTCGAGAACTTTTTTGATGTAGGTGACTTTATTGGCGTGGAAGGAAAGATGTATTCGACGAAAACAAAAGAAAAAACGCTTCGGATTGAAAAGTATGTTTTACTTGGAAAAGGATTGCACCCATTGCCAGAAAAATGGCATGGATTAAGCAATATAGATACCCGTTATCGACAACGTTATTTAGATTTAATGATGACAAAAGAAACACAAGATCGGATGTTACTGCGAACAAAGTTAGTGCGTGCCGTTCGTAGATTTTTAGAAGAAAAAGATTTCTTAGAAGTAGAAACACCTGTGTTACAGCATACTTCTTCTGGTGCGCTAGCTCGTCCATTTAGAACCTATCATCATTCGTTAGATACAGAATTAAATTTGCGAATTGCACCAGAGACTTACTTGAAAAGATTAATTGTAGGTGGTTTTACAAAAGTATTTGAGTTTGCAAAATGCTTTAGAAATGAAGGGATTAGTCCTCAGCATCTTCAAGAATTTACAATGGTAGAAGGCTATGCGTCTTATTGGAATTATGAAGATACAATGGCTCTCATGCGTGAAATGATTTTATATGTGCTGAACCATACTTTTGATACAACCGTTATTACCATTCAAGGAAAAACAATTGATTTCTCATTAGAGTGGAATGTTGCTTCATTTAGGGAGTTAATTCTAAAAGATACAGGCATTGATATTGATTTATTTCCCGATGTAAAAGACTTATATGAAGAAACAAAGCGGAGAAATATTTATTTAGAACAAGACAATATCGAGATATTAGGGCGAGGGAACTTTATCGACCTTTTATATAAAAAAATGTGTCGTCCACAATTAATAGAACCAACCTTTTTAATCAAACATCCTATTGATTTATCACCATTAGCAAGAGCGAATGATGATAATCCAGCAATTACCGATCGTTTTCAATTAGTAGTCAATGGTGCTGAAATTATCAATGCCTATTCAGAATTAGTAGATCCTATCGAACAAAGAAGAAGATTAGAGGCACAAGCAGTTTTGAAAAGCGGCGGTGATTTAGAAGCAATGGAAATGGATGAGGACTACTTATTGGCAATGGAATATGGAATGCCGCCAATATCTGGGTGGGGGTTTGGAATTGAACGTCTTTTAATGGTTTTGACAGACAGTGAGACAATTAAGGATTGTGTGTTATTTCCATTAACTAAAAAGGTTTAATTGGACTTTTTAAAGGGAAAGCAGCAAGAGGGACCAAAAGGTAAGTAACCTGCCTTTTGGTCCCCTTTGTTATATTATCACTAATGGTTGTCCTATCTAGCATTTTTGGATTGAATGTTTCGAGATGGAACCACCATTAGGAAATCTTAAATTTATTAATCTGCTTATTTAATCTACTAGCCAAAACGTCTAACTCTTTAGCAGCTTCTGCAATAAATTCAGTAGTAACTAATTGTTCTTTCCCTGTTGCGGATATTTCTTCTGTACTTGCTGCAAATTCTTCCACACATGAGGTTAAATCTTGAATTTGATTAGATACAGATTGAGAATTACTATTAACAGTCTTCATAGTAGCTGCCGTTTGTGAAAATCCGCCCACAATCTCTTCATACATCCTTCTAATTTTATCAAAAGCTTCTTCCGTAATTTTTAATGCATCTCTTTGTTCATCTATTAATTTATTTGACTGTTCAATATTGGAGACAGCTAAATCTGTCTTCTCAGACGTCTTGTCGATAATGGATGTTATTTCACTTGCTGAATGAGAAGTCTGTTCTGCTAGTTTCCTAATCTCATCTGCTACTACGGAAAATCCTTTTCCAGCCTCTCCAGCTCTAGCAGCTTCTATAGAAGCATTTAATGCCAATAAATTCGTTTGTTCTGCAATGGAGGTAATAATACCAACAAACCCTGTCACTTGATGAATCATTTCTTTTAGTTCGTTAATGGAGCGATTAACTTCATTTGATACACAAAGCGTTTTTTCCATTTTCTGTGTCTGAATATCGACACTTGATTGTCCCTCATTAATAGAATCTAACGAGTGAGCCGCTTGTTCAGCATTTTCAGAAGTTTTCGCGGCTATGCCATCAATTAATGAAACGACATCTGATAAGGTCCTGCTAATTCCATTCATGGTTCCGGCTTGTTCAGTGTTACCTGCTGCAAGCTGGTCTATCGTATTGACGATTTGTGTGATGGAGCTAACATTTTCATCTGTATTTTTAGTAAGATGATTGGATTGATTAGTAACGGTTGAAGACACAATTTGAAGTTCAGAAGCTATATTCTTAAGCGCTTTTCTAGTTTCATATAGTGCTCTTGCCATATTCCCGGTTTGGTCTTTTATTTCGACCAATTTTTCTAATTCATCATCTGTATCAACCAAATTTAAATCGGCCGTTTTTTTAGCAAACTCCGTCACTTTCACAATGGGTTTTTCAATCGCTTTTCCTAAAATATAAGATAAGATAACGCCGATAATTAAAGAAATAATCAATCCCCACAATATTGGTGTGGGAACCATAAAGCCTGTTTGCATTGGTTGTGCAGCTTCTACATTTTGATTCATGTTGTTGCTTCTACTCATAATTAATGATGCGCCGACATTAATAATGGCTACTAACACTGCGTTTAATAAGGATAAGAGGATAATCTTTGTAGATATTTTTTTCATATAGTCATAACCGCCGTTTATAATTTAATATTTTTTTGAATGCTCAATAAGAGATAAAATGGCATTCGTTGGATGAAAAAATATATAATATTTAGGAAGAATTATATATTTTTAAACATAGTACCTAGTAAAAACATTTGCTTTTTCTTCTGGTTTTTAAGTAATTCTTCTATGATCCTCCTTATTGCAAATCTCTAAAACTGATAACGGGTTTTATTATTACGAATTAACCTTAATTTAACCTTAAGAGACGATAGATGAATGTACATTTTAGGAAGAATGCGAGAAAGGAAAGGAGAAACTAGAGTGCAAGATAAAATAAATGCCATCATGGCAAGTATTCCAATACCAGCAAAAGAGCAAAGAGTTGTCATTGGCATAGACGGGTTAAGTCGATCTGGAAAAACAACCTTGGTAAAAAAAATACAAGCATGTCTTCATAAAAAAGGACTCGCTTTAAAAACTCTACATATAGATGATTATATTGTAGAAAGAAATCGGCGCTATCATACTGGTTATGAGGAGTGGCATGAATACTATCATTTACAATGGGATGTCCAATCATTACAGGAAACACTTTTTAAAAAGCTCAAACACGCAACAGCGTTGAATTTACTTAAATACGATTCGGAATCTGATAATCACCATATCGAAACGATTTCTTTGTTACATACGGACTTAATCATAATAGAGGGAGTTTTTTTACAACGGAAAGAATGGAGAAATTCCTTCGATTTTATCCTCTATTTAGATTGTCCAAAAGAAACTAGATTTGCACGAGAAACGAAGGAAACACAGCAGAATCTGGATATATTCAAGAATAGGTACTGGAAAGCAGAGGATTATTATGTAGAGACAGAATGTCCGAAAGAGCGTGCAAATCTAGTATTTGAAGTTTAAAAGGATACTAGTGGTTATTATCTTTCCACGATGAAAAAGAAAAAATAGCAAGAGAGAACCATATAATACTAAATGAAATCCATTTCATCAGAGTAATGGTATTTTCAAATATAAACAATCCAAGGAGAAAAGTGATAGTCGGGGTAATATACTGAAAAAATCCAATGGTTGTTAAAGAAATTCTTTTGGAGCCTTCTGCAAACCATAGCAGTGGTAACACGGTAAGGATACCTGAACCAATTAATAATAAGGAAAAATGAACGTCTGAACCGAACTGCATTTTGTTATTTTGTTGTAAAAACAATAAAAAAATAAATGCAAAAGGGGCGACCATCAATGTTTCCATAAACATGCCCACCAGAGCATCAACCTTGATATACTTTTTCATTACTCCGTATATTCCAGAAGTAAAAGCTAATGAAATAGCAATCCAAGGTATTTTTCCGAAATCAAAAGTAATAACCAATACGCCTACAAACGCCGTTCCCATGGATATAATAGTTCCTTTCGTTACCCTTTCTTTCAGTACAAGGATACTTAGGATCATACTAATGATTGGTGTAATATAGAGTCCTAAACTTGCTTCGATAAGATGATTAAAATTAACCGCCCATATAAATAAGAGCCAGTTTAGACTTATCACAAGAGAGGCTACAAGGATATAAAAGATTTGTAGGATATTCCGTTTAAATTCATTTACAAACGAAAAGAATGCATGTCTCTTTTTGGTATGGAAAAACAGGAGAGGAGCAACAAAAATAAATCCCCATAGAATACGGTGTGCTAATATTTCCATGGAGGAAACCGAATTTAGTGTGTTCCAGTATAATGTTAAAAAACCCCAAAGTAAGTAGGCAGTGGCGGTATAAAGATAACCGATTTTCTCTTGATTCATGCCTTTCACCTTTCTATAAAATTTATTTTTTAGTGAGACCATGTAGTGCCAATTGATAAAAAGCTAATTCTAGCCATCTATTGAACTTGAATCCTTGCTTTTTTATGGTGCGAGCATGGATAATGCTAAAGTTTTTATGAATAGCAATACTTTTATCAATTGCTGCATCCATTCCAGCAATTAAGATCATAAACTTTGCCTATTTATTATTGTAAAGTTTCTAAAGTAAGACGTAAAATGGAACTTTTTAACCGTTTGCTATAGGATAAAGTTATAGCAAGAAATCCAGGGAAACTAGATAAGGTAAGGTGAGGACATGACTCCCCAACAACTTCGATACATAGTGGAAATTTCCAAGCATCATTCTATAAGTCAAGCTGCTTCTGCACTTTTCGTAACACAGCCGAGTATCAGCAAAGCGGTGCGTGAACTCGAAACAGAGTTAGAGATTACTATTTTAGATAGAACGAATAAAGGCGTCGTCTTTACAAAAGAAGGGACAGAGTTATTATTTCACGCAAAAAAACTGCTAGAACAAATGGAGTTTGTTGTTGATCATTTTAACAAAGCGAAGAAAATAAACTCAACAAAGTTTTCTATTTCCTCTCAGCATTATGGATTCGCTATAGAAGCTGTTGCAAAATTCATGGAGTATTTTGCAGAGCAGAAATATGAACTCTCGATTCGTGAAGGGAAGACAACCGATGTAATTGAGGACGTGTATACAGGAAGAAGTATGCTTGGAATCGTATCTCTGACCGATTTAAACAAGCATTTTTTTAAACGTTATTTCACCACAAAGTTACTAACGTTTACTCCCCTTGCTACATTAAAACAGCACGTCTTTCTAAGAAAAGAGCACCCTCTGGCTCATTTGGGGAGTATTAACTTAGAGCAATTAAGAGACTATCCTTATCTAACCTACCAGCAAGACGACATGTTGCTGCATTTTGCTGAAGAAACGCTGAATGTAGATAATATGGAGAAATTAATCTATCTCAAGGACAGAGGGGCAATGAATAATCTCTTATCTAATACAGATAGCTACAATTTAGGAACAGGCTGTATCGTAAATAATTATATGAACGCTAACATTATCTCTATTCCATTGGAAGAAGGAACGCTGATTCAAGTGGGCTTGGTGAAACGAAATGATGTATTTTTAGCTGAAGAGGCTCTAGTATATATTGATTTCTTAAAATTAGCTTTGGAAAAATCGTTACCGAAGGAAAGTTAAAGTAATAAAACCTTTGACTTGAAATTCTTCCGAAAGCTTATTCATTGTAATATGAACCTATCTCACAAAAGGAAAGAAATTTTCTTTTGAAAATTAGTTTTTTGCTGTATCTTCTTTTACTTTACTCTTTGGGTTTCGGAAAAAATGGAATACTTTTACAAAAAAATTAATTTCGGGGTGTCAATTGACAACGAATTCATATGTAGCTCTTCTCCAATAGTTGAACAAGGATATATAAAAGTTTTGTAGAATTGTAAAGTATGAACAAATTGGACAGTACCAAACAATGACAGGAGTGAAGTTATGAAATTTCTGCTTACATCAGGAGGCATCAATAATAAAAGCATACACGACACACTGGTTGACATGCTAGGAAAGCCGATTGCTGACTCAAACGCCCTGTGCATTCCCACTGCGATGTATGGACACCCTTGGGTTGGTCCTGGCGTAAAAGCCTGGCAGTTCATTAGTGGGAAAGAAGAGAATCCTATGGTCAATCTTGGTTGGAAGTCGGTCGGCGTGTTGGAGCTCACAGCACTTCCAAGTATCGACGAAAACCAATGGATACCACTTGTTCAGGAAACGGATGTACTGCTGGTGTCAGGCGGCGACGCCCTTTACCTGTGCCACTGGATGCGTCAATCTGGACTCGTAGATCTTTTACCATCACTGAACTCAGTTTATGTGGGAATGAGTGCGGGGAGCATGGTTTTAACACCTAGAATAGGAGAATACTTTGTTGGCTGGAATCCACCAGGTGGTGGTGATGAAACACTGAGACTGGTGGATTTTTCAATCTTTCCACACCTGGATAACGAGATGCTGCCGGGAAACACCATGGCTGCCGCAGAGAGATGGGCAGCCGAGATGCAGGGACCTGCGTACGCGATTGACGATCAAACTGCAATCAAAGTAGTTGACGGAGCGGTAGAAGTTTTATCCGAAGGGCATTGGAAACTATTTACACCTTGAGCATGTTATAAGTCCCGCTTCTTGATATGATTTCAAGGAATAGTTGGATAGTTCGACAAGTTTTGAGGAGTCGCTGTGAACATTATCTCAAAAAAGGCATTTTCAAAGGATACTAAGCCAAATTCTCCCAAAAAACGTATGGTAATAATATAGAAAGAAATTATTTGGAATTGGGGGAGTAGTACAAAATGAAAAGTGTTAGTGATGTCAAAGGAATTGTAAACCAATTGATAGAAGAACAGTCCGATAGAGAAATCACCTCAGAAACAAAATATAATATCTCAGGAATTTATATGATTTATATAAACAATTTCAATTCAGACAAAATAGTACCCATTTATATAGGACAGTCAAAGGATGTGCAAAAGAGGTATAAAGATCATCTAAGTGAAATCCTTGCTTTAAACCGGTTTTCCTATAATGAATACTATAATTACTTCTTCTATAAGTCTAATTCGTTTTATGAAGGGAGTTTTAAGTCCTCTAAAATTTTTAAAATTATGATAGAAAACAACTGTACCCTTAGTGATTTCCGCATGATTTTATTGGAAGAGGTTGAGGTAGGAGACTTAGTGAAAAAAGAACAGGAATACATAAAAAGGTTAAATGCATCGTTTTTCGGATTTAATCAATTAAATTCTTTTCTTGCTGCTTTTAAGTTGAGTCGTGAAGGTGCCCAATTAAATGAGTTGGAGGATTTCTTGAGACAGGTCCAGGAAGATATAGAGGGAATCTATTCTTATTATGGTTATGGTTTTACTAAGTTTAATTTTGAACATTCATTCCCGAAAGATTTTACTTTCTTGTTAGCACTTAACGATAAATTAAGTGACACAAAGCTTTTTAAAGAAGTAAAGTCCTCGGTTGACCAGTTAATAAAACATTATCACATTCACGATGAAATGACTGAAATTCAAAAGCTTTCGGAAAAGTGGGGCCTATTACATAAGCATTATCAGGAAGCAAATGATGAGTATCATCAAGCTTTCATGATTCTTGGAGATCGAGTAAGGGCAAAATTTAAAGAGCTGCGGTTTTATAGTGATAATGCTTATAAAAATTTTCTGTCCAGTATCGTGGAGGAAGAAAAAGTAAAACACAGAAAGAATTTTTTAAAGTATCTTGACTCCAAACAATGTGAATTAGATTTTTATAAGTTGTTTAGTAATCAATTAGCTGTGGTTAATGAAAAATTAGAAGAAAAGAATAACAGGGCTAAGGCTAGTGATGAAGCTTATAATTTACTGCAGGAAAAACAAGTGGGAAATAAGCAGAAAAGATATAAAATGATTTTCCCTTCAATACAATTTAGTCCATTTTCTTTAGGGGATAGAGCGTGGCACTTCCCGCTAAAAATTGAGGAAGGGATGAATGCCTGTTATATCCAACTATTCATTTCAAACAATGGAAGGACTAGAGGGGAATACCGAAAGGATCCGTTCATAGTTCGATTCGATTATTGTTACTTGGATGGCCAAGGGAGAAGGTTTGAAAAACAGTATTATATTGAAAATGAAACAACCAAAAATATTTTATTAGGTATCGAATATATCGAGAAAGATTTTTATAGACGTTTTGTTTTCAATCAGGAGAGATTTTCAATTACTGGTGTGATAGAAAATGAAATCGATAACTCTTTTATATCCATATTAGCTGAATTTAGGCATGGTATCAATGATTATACAATTAAAGATAAAGATTTGGTCAGGTTAAGGGAAGTATTAGATGAATTGCAGCAATTAGTAGATGATGAAACAACCTTTTATCTTTCAAATACGGAATCAAATGGATGCTTGGAAAAAAGTCTGGTTAATGAAGGGGTTCAACACCATCCATTTGCAGAGAAGTTGCTTAAAACCGGAAAAAGAAGAAAGAGTTCTAAATCAAAACCTAATAAAGAACTTAAGAAATCAAAGAAAATAGAAAAAGCGAAAGTAGATCCTAAGATTAAGAGAGCTGAAGCTTTTAGAGAAAAGGTGTTAGCAAGCTCTAATAACACTATTGATATTTTAAATTATGTTTCAAGTAAAGAAAAAGTAACCGCAGAATGTAAAGATTGCGGTCATACGTGGAAAATACGTAGCGATCATTTGATGGCTCAGCTTTCTTGCCCTGAATGTAGAAAAAAATAAGAGATGTGACAACTGCTACTCGTTTTTCCCTAGTTCCACTCTTTGCGGTAACTTCTGAAGGCAGACATATTTGCTGCGCGGTCTAACAATACTATTCAATAAACTAATATGAAGTTCAACAATAGGGTACTTTAATAAAGGGATTAATTATTATTGATAAGGAGAAAATAGGAATGTCTATAAGATTATGACATTCCTTAAAAATATCCAGTAGGATCTTATTTTTATAAAAAAGGAACAAACGTTTTTATAATGCGTATTAACGCTTCAATAAATCCTAATAATTGACGTCTGAAACCTTGATACATAAGGGATTAGACGTTTTCTTTATTTATATCTTAATTCAGGCTAATAAGGATTAACACTTATTTGATTTATGGAAATGATTTTTACTAATGTAACTATAGGGGAAGATTGGTGGAGTAGGATAATCTTTTTTATTTATTAAAGTTAAAAAGTAGATATTTATTGAAATAGGGGAGATTTCGTGAAAAAAGTGACCATTTTTGTAGTCATTTTATTTATTATATCAGGTTGATGAAATCCTACAAAAAATAATAAGAGTATACTACGCATAATTATGGCCAAAGAACTAAATGTAATCAATGGATTTCGTAGATTAGACGCATTACTCAAGTTGCCATTTAAAGTATGCAAGCCTTTATTAAAATTTTAATCCTTCACCCTTCCAACAAATATCTGCTGAAATAAAGGTAATCTTGGAATATACTATTATCATTGGATTAATATTGTTAATTTATCCTAACATTCCGAGAGTTTTAGAAGGAATAATATAAGACTACCATGGGAGAGCATAGAGTGAAAAAGAAAATGAACTATTTAATCATGATTTTAATCACCATTTATATGGTTGGTTGTACCAATGTAGAAGATACGTCCAATAAAAATGGAGAAACAGAAACACAAGAAGTAACCACACTTAATACAGATAAAAATAGTAAAGAAGAAACGAGCACGAAGGTTGACGATAAACGAGTAGTGGAGGAAATACCAACCGAACCAAATAATGAACTGTTCTCAGGATACAAACTTATTGAAGTGGATGGTGGGGATTTGTCTGGGTATCGTGAATCTAGCGTCGTGGTTGACATTGGATATGGGGACCGTGAATATTGGGCATTTACGAATGAATACGGGCAATTAGTACGTGTCGTTGCTGATGAAATCATCCTACAAGATGACGATAACGAATCGGTATTATCGTCTGGTAGATACTACCCTGATGAGGCAAAGGTTCCTGGTGTGGAAAGTGACGTTTTAGATGAAGGACATATCATTGCTGATTCTCTCGGAGGGGTATCGAATGCTTATAATATTACCCCACAAGATAGTACGCTCAACCGGCATGGTGATCAAGCTTATATGGAAGAAGTGATCCGCAAGGCAGGTGGAGCCACAAATTTTGAAGCAATTATCACCTATCCGAATACGGAAACACAGATTCCCTCCAGTTATCAGTATACCTATACAATAAAAGGAAATGTCATTACGGATTCATTTGAAAATGTGAACCCTGATAAAGTAAACGAATCACTTGGTTTAACAGATAGTGAGCCTTCCGATTCAAGTAGTTCAAACACAAACGATGATATTTCTAGTATTGATACAAATGGAAATGGTATCGTGACTATCGCAGAAGCAAAAGCAGCCGGTTTCAGTATGCCAATAACGAGTGATCACTGGTTGTACAAATATATGCGCGATAATGATAACGACGGGATGGTAGGGGAGTAAGCCTCCGAAGAAGCGTGGGGGCATTCTCAAGATTCCTTTTACTTTGCACCGATTCGAAATGACATATGAGAACCGTCCCCGTGTATTCTAATGGATGTAGTACCTGGTATGGAAAGGGCATTATGGTTTTTGACAATTGTTTCTATATTACTAAATATAGCACCTATACTTTTAGAACGAAAAAGTAGGAAATAATGACATATTGTCACATCATTTATATAATATGCAATTATTGCGTAAGTCTTATGTATAACTAACGTTTCTTTAAAAAGGAATGCTCTTTTCGTATCCAATTAAATGGAAGTAAATGTTATTATTATTTTAAAGATGGTTACTCTTCTATTATAGGTGGAGAAAGCTTTAATACGATATCTACTACAATATTAACTTTGGAGGCACACCACTGCAATAAGACTTATAACGAAATTAAGTTCTTGATATATCCCGTCAAGGACATATTATGAAACAGTGCTTTAATAAAGGAGTTGTATAAAATGAATGAAAATAAAGGTACAGAAATAAAACGCTTTTCAAAAGCAGAAAACATTCTATCTCAGATCAATAGTAAAACTAAGTTAGGCGACTTACGAAAAATCGCGAAGGACATTAAAAAAGATCACGAACTAGCTATGGAACTTTGGTCAACGGAAGAGTTTTTGCCCAGATTATTAGCAATCTTAATTATGGACAAAAAACTTCTTTCACAAGATGTGCTAAATAAGCTTGATAAGGATATGCAGACTCACACTTTTGATGAGCGAAATAACTTAATGGATTGGTTAATGGCTAATCAGCTCACCAAAGACAAGAAGAAAATTGCATTGATGGAGTCATGGGAAAATAGTCCTTCTGCTCTTCAAAGGCGAGCTTTCTGGTATTATCAAGGGCGATTGAGATGGACTGGACAAACGCCGCCTAATAACACCGCATACTTGCTATCTGCATTAGAAGCTAATATTACGCAGGAAGAACCGGAAGTTCAATGGGCTATGAATTTCACCGCAGGCTGGATAGGCGTTTATGATGAAAAGAATCGTGCACGTTGTATTAAACTTGGTGAGAAAACGGGTCTTTACAAAGATGAAATAGTAGCAAGAGGATGTACTCCCAGCTATTTGCCGGAGTTCATTACAATTGAAGTTAACAAACGACATAATAATTAGTTACCTCTGAAAAATTTATTAGGGTTTAGGCGTAGGTGGATATGGAAACTAATTGTTGCCTTTTTTATAAATTTCAAGAATGTATAGTATAATAAAAATATAATTTAGGAGATTGGAAATACCTACTATACTAAAAACTCTTATTATTCAATAAAAACAACCATGAACTTTCGCTCTCAACCCAGGAATGAAAATAGTTTTCCT